>JAOZKX010000387.1 GCA_029935135.1 Desulfocapsa sp. | reverse complement strand
GTGGTTTGAATCAGGCGTCCAGAAATGCAATGGACGGTATCTCTCTGGCCCAGACGGCTGAAGGTGCTCTGCAGGAAAGTACTAATATTCTGCAGCGTATGCGTGAAATTGCTGTTCAGGCAGCGAATGATACCAACTCCACTGAAGATCGTTCTTCTCTGGATGATGAAGTGGCACAGTTGATTGAAGAGCTTGATCGTATTGCAGGTAACACCGCATTTAACGGCAGGAATCTGTTAAATGGCAGTATGTCTACCGGTGGTGGTGCAGTATTCCATGTTGGTGCAAATGCTTCTCAGGTTATAACCTTTGCCATCGCCGCTGCAGGTGCTGATGATCTCGGTGTCAGTGCAACTGGAGTGACAACTCAAGCCTCAGCAAATCAGGCAATTACAGATATAGATTCTGCAATCTCGACTATTGATACTATTCGTGGTGGCCTTGGAGCGGTTCAGAATCGTTTTGAATCAACCATCGCCAACCTGAATAATGTTTCCGAGAATCTTTCAGCTGCTCGCTCACGAATCTTGGATGCGGATATCGCCATGGAAACATCAGCGATGACCAAAAACAATATTCTGCAGCAGGCTGGTGTTTCGATTCTGGCCCAGGCCAATCAGGCACCACAACTTGCCTTGTCACTGTTAGGATAAGTTGGGATTAGCTACTACTTAAGGGGCGGCGGGATTCCGCTGCCCCTTTTTTTAAATTATTACAGTAGCTGCTCTCTCGACTGTAAGGAGAATAGACATGAATATTGAAGCAATTAATGTAGCTGGAATGACTTCACGGCAGATGGACAAGCCTGCCGAGCGAATAGATACTGCTCGTAAAGTCAAGGCAGATGTGGTCACTCAGGAACCTCAGGTGGAAAAAGCCGAGGTGGCTCCCGAGGAGTTGCTGCAGCAAATTAAGAGTCTGACCGAAGAAGGGACATACAGCGTGCATTTTGAACGGGATGAACGTGCCGATCAACTGGTGGTCAAGATTATTGATCGTGAGACAAGTGAAACCATTCGCCAGGTACCCGCGGAAGAATTGCTGGAACTGAGCGCCATGCTGGAAGATATGCGTGGAAATATAGTTAATACCCAGAGTTGATTTTCAGCAATAAGTAGTATGTATCTTGTACGAGGGAGAGAAATATGGCAATAACATTTGGTGGTTTAGCAACGGGTATGGATACCAATGCCATCGTGGATCAGTTGATGGAGTTGGAGCGTGGCCCCATCAAGCGTATGGAGGCAGATAAACTCTGGCTCACTAGTCGCCTGGAAGCGTATACTGAGTTTGACACGAAACTGAAGAGTTTTTTGACAAGTGTCGAAGAACTGGAATCCAGTGACAATCTCCTGCAGAAAAAGGCCACTGTGGCCAGTGAAGATTTCTTTACGGCGACTGCCGACAGCGATGCATTTAGCGGAACAAATTATCAGGTTGAAGTTGTCCAGATTGCCCAGGTGCAAAAGAATGTGAGCACAGGTTTTACCGACAAAGCATTGGATCAGTTTGGTTCTGGCACACTGTCGTTCACCATTGACGGTACACCCTCAGATGTAACGATTGCCGCCGGTGAGGGATCTCTTGAAGGTATTATGGCTGCGATTAATGATGCCGATATTGGTGTGTCAGCGGCAATAATAAATGATGGAACCGGTACTCCCTATCGCCTGGTGTTGACCGGTGGTGATGTCGGCACAGGATTTACCATGGATGTTTCAGGACTTTCCAGTGGTGCCTTACTTGATCCCGCAGGTGATCCCATAACCGTCACTCAGGCGGCCACCCAGGCCCATATAAGGGTTGATAATATAGATATCTACAGCAGTTCTAACACGCTGGACGAAGCCATTCCCGGAGTGACCCTTAATCTTCTGAAGGCAGAAGAAGGAACCCAGACCGGGATGGATGTGAAGATCGATGAGGAGAGTATCAAGGAAAAGATACAGGCCTTCGTCGATGGCTATAATGAGGTTGTCTCTTTTGTAACCAGTCAGTCGGTCATTGATGGTTCTGATGGGGGGATTCTGCGTGGAGATTCCGGTTTAGCTGCTATCAAAAGGCATTTGCAGGACATGCTGACCACGAATGTTAATACCTCAGGATCACTTGATTACCTGTCTGAATTAGGACTTGAAACACAGAAGGACGGCACTCTCATCATAAACAGCACCACATTGACCTCTGCGCTGCAGAACAATCTGGAAGATGTTGCAACCCTGCTAATCGGTGAAGACGGGGTGACAGGAATAGCCACCCAGTTCAAGGATTATCTGGAAGGCAACACCGATATGTTTGACGGCCTGCTGGCTGGACGAAAAGAGAGCATTGATTCAAATGTAAGGCGCATTGATTCTCGAATCGAGCAGGCGGAGATGCGTTTGGAAAAGAAAGAGGGAACATTGCGGGCCCGATTTAATGCAATGGAAGCGCTGGTCAGTGGGATGAATTCGCAGAGTAGTTTTCTGGCCCAACAGATGACGATGTTAAACAATATGGTAACAGGGAATAACTGATGAATGCCTATATGAACCAGTATCAGAATACTCATATCCAGACCGCCTCCCCTGAAAAGATATTAATCATGCTCTATGATGGGGCAATTCGTTTTTGCCGCCAGGCTATGCAGGCGATGGATGATGGCAATAAAGAGGTACAGAACGAGAAGATTACTCGTGTTCTGGCCATAGTTGGAGAGTTTGCGGTGAGTCTTGATCATAAGATAGGCGGTGAAATTGCCACAGATCTTGATGCCCTCTATATGTTTATGATCCGTGAACTGACCCGTGCCA
>JAOZKX010000055.1:1761-9205 GCA_029935135.1 Desulfocapsa sp. | reverse complement strand
CCTCTGCTGCACTTGAGGCAAAGAGGATACGCTGATAATCTTTCTCTGCCGGAACCTTCAAGGGCTGCAGAAAAGAGCCCGAATAACACGCCTCATAGACCAGCAGTAATCTGCCCGGCATATCTTCCTGCAAACTGTTCAGCCAATCGGCCAGGGTTGAGGCCTGCAACACTTCATAACTGCTACCATCAAACTTGATCTGAAAAGTTTCCGTACCGCCATGGTCAACCAGATAGATAACAAGATCATAGGCATCTGCCGCCCAGGTGGTGATGGCATATTCCAGGTTGGCCAGATTGGCATCAGCATCCACATCCAGGATTCCATCGCCGTTGATATCCACATTTTCATCGCTGAGATAGTAGATATTTTCATCCGTATAGCCCTGCCACTTCATGGCGTTATAGGCATGGTTGGCATTGCGCTGGGTCCCGTCCCAGAGCCAGTTGCTGGAATGTGGGCCGTAGCCAGCTACTATGATGGCCTTATGTTCTGTTCTAATTTCTACCGGACTAAAGTCAGCAGAGAAAGTTACGGCACCTGGCAATTCGTTGCTTTCTGCATCGTTAAAGGCTCGAATGGTGTAATGGCCTGGAAAGTCTGTGGAGGGAAGTGTGGCTGTGATTTTCGTGCTGCTCTCCAATGTAAGCCTATCTGCATCTATTTCCAGGGGTACAGGGGTGATCACAAGCCCTATGTAAGGAACGGATACGAAAGCATTGGTATCGACAACAGTAACATCATCGGCCGACCCAAAAATATAGATAGATCCAATTTCCACAGGAGCCGCAGGATCACTTACATCCACTGATACCAAACCATAATATCTCTCTGTTACATGAGCTACATTATTAATTACAGTAACACTGGACACTATCGGGCCATATACAAATCTTTGTGAAGCGGGGTTGTAATCCTTTACAGTTACCTTACCCACATCTATTTTCCCAAGCTCGATGGGAGTGGTTGGGTCGCTGACATCATATATTTTCAGATAGGCATCGCGAGTAGAACCAATTTCTCTCCGGACCAAAACGAAGGCCGTGTTATCGACCACATCAACATCCTCAACGCTGTCCCCTTCAATATCTAACGGAGGATCAAACGGCTGAAGATTATCAGGAACACTTATATCAACAATCTGTAGCCCATAACTACCTCTGGCTATGTAGGCCCTGCTGCCAACTATAGTTAGTTTGTTCCCCAACAATTCGTTAGTATTACTTGGAGTAATAAGAAAAGGTTGATCAGGATTACTCACATTGATTGCAAGCATCCCGTAAGTACTGTCATCCCCCACGACATAGGCCACCTCTCCAACAACGCTTATAGCCTCAGCACAATAAGGTAAATCTACTGTAGCAATGATTTCAACTTGAGCAGGGTTGCTCACATCAACGACCTGCAAACCGACATCACAGCTTATCACATAGGCCAGACTGCCAACGACCACAACATCTTTGACACCCGGTATATCCAGCACACCAAGAAAAACAGGCTGCAGCGGCTCACTCATATCAAACATCTGCAAGTCATTGCCACCTGGCACATAGGCAACATTGTTAACCACTGTTGTCTCATTATCTACGGCAGGAAACGGAATCATATTCGCCAAAACAATATTGGTAATATCTATTATTTGTAAACCGCTGCCACCATCAGCCACATACGCCATATTTGCAACGATACTGACCCCGCTAGCAAGCACAGGTGTCGCCACAGTAGCAATAATAACCGGTTTCATAGGATTGCTCACATCTACAGTCAGCAGACCTTCATGTCCCCGTATCAGATAAGCAGTATTATTGCTTACAGTAATACCATACACACTATCCATTTGCACTAGCGGCAATATTAATGAACTGGTGAGTACGGGATTATTCGCATCACTCGCATCTACTATATACAGGAAGCTACCACTTCCCATATAGACTGTAGTACCGGCAACTGCCACGGTGGTAGGAAATTTTGGAAGCGATAAGACGAAGCCCATCTCTACGGGCTGAGCCGGGTTGCTAATATCAATTAGCCTCAGACCGTCATTTGAGAAATCAACAACATAAAGAATATTTCCCGATACAATGATGTCCCATGGACTCCATCCCAGCTCATCTATTGAACCAATAATAGCTGGTTGCAAAGGGTCACGCATATCTATAGCCATAAGGCTCTGACCATTTATCACATAGACAATTCCGTCAACGACACTTATGCCCCTCGCACCGTCAAGGTATATCAAAGATCCCGTTACACCCAGGATAGATGATCGGGCAGGATCGCTTATATCTATAGCTGTCAAAAATGGAGAAGACTCTGACAACACATACGCTACATTACCACTCACACAGATTTCCAAAGCCTCTCCAGCTATATCTACCACCGAAAGAAGACTTGGGTTGGCAGGGTTTTCTATGTCTACAACCATCAAACCTCTCGTATTATCGACAACATATGCAATGTCTCCAACCACGACTATATCTTTGGCGTCACCGGCTTCCAATGAACCAATAATATTCCCACGATTCCCAAGATCAAGAATCATCGAGAGCCGGGTGCTGTTATCAAAATCAGATCCCTGGACCGCAACCTCCATTTCTTCACCTGTCTGCCCCCAATTGGGGGTAACATTGTCAACAGCAAGTGCAAATAATTGTCCGGGAACAACACAGATAAACAAAAAAATCAGGACGAAAAAGGGACTGATGGGAATCTTGTATGTTTTCATAAGTTCAAACTCTCACCACTGTTCTTTTATGCGGGATAGCAAAAATATTGAAAATGGGATGTACATCAACCGAGAATACCACTTTTTTACCAGGAAATAACATTTTTGTAAATCCGTAAAAGGAGTGCAACTGGGACCTGCTGACTCAATGTTTTTTGATGTCTCCTTCAATAAAAAACAGGTACTTTTACCTATATGAAAAATTGTGGCAATATGTTCTAATGAACGGCAATTCATTTTTAACAGGAACAAAGCCGGGTTCGGTTTGCCTTGTGGCAGGCTCTGAATCAGACTTCTTTGGCTGAACATATCGTTATTCAACAATAAAACATTTCCCATCCACAGGAGATCAATCCCATGAACAGTGTGCGAAACATCAAAACAAAACTCTTGGCACTCACTGCAATCATACTGCTTGCGGTTTGCCTCTCCCCTGCTATGGCAGATACATTTTTTGTTGATAACAATCCTCTGCATCAGGCAGATTACACAACTTTACAGGAGGCTGTTGATGCTGCATCTGCCGGCGACACCATAATGGTTGGCCCCAGTTTTAATGGATTAAGCTACGGTGACGCCCTGATAGAGAAACAACTTTTTATTTATGGTACAGGCTACCTGCTTGCAGAAAACAGCTACGATGCGACTGTGGAAGTCTCTCGCATTGGTACTATTACTATAACCCCAAAAATTGTTTCAAATTCGATTTTGTCAAACCCTAATGGTACTGTTATCTCTGGGCTGTATATAAATGATAATTATTCTGGTCAGAGTGTTGGTGTTTCAGGCAGTGGTCTGGCTAATGGTACTGTAAACAATGTCCTCATAACACGCAATTTACTGATTGGCACTTTACGCACCTTCCCCTACAGCAGTATTATAGTGTCTCGAAACTATTGTCTTTGGGAAATTGAATTACTTAATGAGTCCTCTGCAACCATACAGAATAATATTATAAAATATGGAATTAGAGTGTCTGACAATAACCATGCTGTCGTTATCAACAATTCTTTTGATGCAAGCGCCACAATTGAATTTAGGGAAGGAAGCACTGGGCTCGCCTCAAATAATATTACAACCAATCCGATCATTGATGGTAATGGTGGCTCCGGTGAAGTGGTCATCCAGGGGAACCTCCTTGTCACCACTGCGGAACTCCTGACAGCGACCTATATCTGGGAAGATGATGGAACTGAAGGCGATGCCCGTTATCAACTTCGTACCGGCAGTATGGCCATTGGAGCCTGTTCTGAAGGTGCTGATTGCGGGGCCTTTGGCACCGGCCCCTCACCGTATATCCTTTCCGGTCTGCCTCCTCGTCCCCGTATCACAGGCTTTTCTGTCTCGGATGCACTTTTACAGTCTGATTCTACTATGACCGTGACTGTTTCTGCCGAAGGGCGCAATTAAGCAGAGGGGAAAGCCGTAATGATTTTTAGAATATTATTATTGGTGTTGCTCTGCCCACAGCTTCTTTTGGCTGCAGATGTTACCCATATTGAATACTTTATCGATACCGATCCAGGAGTTGAGCTGGCGGAGCCTGTTGTTATAGATTCCGGGGCCACGGTCACCACCGAGTTTAGTATTGATCTCACAGGTCTTGCGCCTGGATGCCATTATCTCTTTATCCGCGTCAAGGATGCCAACGAAGGCTGGTCAGTGCAACGCTCACACGGTTTTTACATCCCGGCAATTACTGTTGAGCCTCCTCCAAGTCTTGTTACAGATCTTGAGTATTTTATCGATACCGACCCTGGAACCGGCCTGGCGACAGCAGTGGACATAGCTGATGACGGTACAATTTCCAGTAACTTCTCGGTTGATCTCAGTGGTCTTGCACCCGGTTGTCATTACCTCTATGTTCGAGTGAAAGATTCGAACGACGGCTGGTCGGTACAACGCTCACACGCTTTTTTCATTATGGCACCAGAAGTGCTGCCCACCCGACCGGATGTGGTTCGTATCGAGTATTTCATCGGCAGTGATCCCGGTTACGGCCTGGGAGAAGCTGTTCCATTTACAGAAGGTGTGGAAGTTTCAGGCAACAGAATTGCGGATATCAGTGGACTGGGTATCGGCGATCATCTTATTGAAGTTCGTGCCCAGGACAGCACTGGAGCATGGAGTCCCATCTATAGTCATACCTTCACAATCCATCCTGATACGGATACCGATGGGGACGGCACGCCTGATTTTAACGATGGCTGTGTCAATGATCCTGATAAAACGGAACCGGGTGCTTGTGGTTGCGGAGCTGTCGACACTGATAGCGATGGAGATGGTACCGCAGACTGTAATGACAACTGTGTTGATGATCCAGACAAAACGGAACCGGGAATTTGTGGTTGTGACACCGCCGATACCGATAGTGACAGCGATGGCACTGCAGACTGTAACGACAACTGTGCCACCGATCCGTATAAAACTGAACCGGGCATCTGCGGTTGTGAAAGAGCGGACACTGATGGTGACGAGGATGGTACCATGGACTGCAACGACAGTTGTGCTACTGATCCGTATAAAACAGAACCCGGTGTTTGTGGCTGCGAAACTGCTGAAACTGACAGCGACGAAGACGGCACCCCGGACTGCAATGACACCTGTGTAAACGACCCGGATAAATCAGAACCGGGAATTTGCGGCTGTGGAGTCACTGAGAACGACAGTGATACAGATGGTGACACCGTTCCGGACTGTATCGATACCTGCTCCAATGATCCCGGGAAAATCACACCTGGTGTCTGTGGCTGCGGTATAAGTGATCTTGACAGTGATAGTGACGGAATCGCAGACTGTAATGACAACTGTCCACTTATCTCCAACCCCGATCAGGAAGACAGTGATGGCGATGCCATTGGCAACAGTTGTGAGACTGAGGACAATGACGGAATCGCCGCTGCAATTGACGGACAATACCAAGATGCTGCATTTACAGACGAAAGTGATGTTTTTTCTAGTAATTTCACAGACATCAATATTGGCGGTATTACCTATGGTGCCATCAAAGAACAGTTAACTGTAAATATGGCCATTGATGATGCAAAAGATTCCGAAGAAGGTGTAGGGATAAATGTTTATGGCATAGTGACGGAGAATCCTCTCTTCAATATCTGTAACTTTGATATTGAGGTGTCACAGGGAGACTCATTTGTGGCAACCTGTTCACTGGTCGGTGGTCCCGAAGGCATTACTCTTAGAACAACATATGGCACGGTGAAAGTGTTTCTCACCGCAAATGCCTCTGTTGAGATCACTATCAACGGGGAGGGTCAGATCACCAAGGGCTCACAGGAAGATTTCACAATTATAAACACCTCTACAGCGAAAGACATCAGCATACTGACAGAAGAGGGGAATGTAACACTTGCTCCGGGAGAAGAAATAACCATACAAACCCATATGTTTTTATGGAATTTATTCCTGCCGGCAATAATCGGAACAGTTGGTGAATAATGCTCCGGGATTGACCTGACAGTTACTGATTGTCACTGGTAGAAAAGAACAGCATTGAAAATCGCCCGCAGGGGCTGGCTCCTACATTTGAGCTGTGCTGTAGAACAGGAAAAGAGAGATGGGCAATGGTTCATCTCTCTTTTTTTGTTTACTACCTGCTCCCGCCAAGTAACTGATTTTTGATATCAGCAAACAGGAAGGATCGCTTATCGCTTCAGAAGAAGCATAACAGGAGCAATAAGTGCACTCCTTTTGACACTGATAGTCACTGGAACGATGTTTGAGTTGGCAGCGCCATCAGTGACATAATAGGTGAAACTGTCAGTGAGAAAACTCCTGCTATCATGCTGGTATGTAAAAGACCCGTCCCCATTCAATAGCAGGGAGCCGTACATAGTGCTACCTGCCAGCACAGCGGTGAGCTGGTCACCGTCCGGATCCATATCATTGCCCAGTACATTGCCAGTCACCACTCCTCCCACGGCCACTGTATATGCATCCGGGCCTGCTATTGGAGGGGTGTTTACAAAATCTGGCTGGAGCGAGATAATCAAAGATGATGCAGGCGCCACCGAAGATATACTTACTGGTTGATACCCTGCAGCCGACACAGAGAGGGTATAGGTACCCTGTTCAAGGCTGAGAAGGAAAGAACCATTGGAGGCACTGAGACCGGAACCACTATTACCACCTGATGCGACTATCCTGGCGTAGGCAATGGATTGGCCGGAGGAACTTTGCACTGTGCCGGTCATATATACGGGAAAGGTCAGCAGGCTGGTCGTATAGACAGCCAGGTCATATCCGGCCGCACTCTCGTATGTCTGAGGATAGGCCTGTCTGATCTTCACATAATAGATGCCATCCTGCGGGCAGGACCAGTCTAAAATATCATCATGAGCGGGATCAGCAAAATAATTAAACTCATCCAGCAGTGTCGTCCCATCGGAATCATACAACTCGATAGAGGGATCTATACCAGGCTCAACATTATATGTTTTAATGGCATAATCCTCACCCGCAAGCGCATAGACAACGACCCAATCTACATCATCAGCAGCATGAAGCGTATGATGCTGGGGTGCAACATCATTAATGACAATTACTGCTGCCTGACCGTATGTATTATCCTCTTCAAAAGAATCTTGTCCCCAACAGGGTGTTATGGCAAAAACTGAGAGAAGCGAGAGGAGGAAAAGGGAAAGGAATGATTTTAACATGGGTTAACGCTTTATTTGACACAGCAGTGAAGGCAGTAACAAT
>JAOZKX010000055.1:0-1661 GCA_029935135.1 Desulfocapsa sp. | reverse complement strand
TTGAGTTTTTTCGACTGGGTTTTTCGTTTTTTCTCTTTTGTTTTCTTTCCCCTGGTGATCTTAGCCACACTCTTTTCTACATTTTCCGTCTCTTCCAGCAAGAGCTCAGACTCGCCTTTGAAAAGGTTTCTGTTCTCTTCAATGTCAGTGGTCAACTGCTCAACCTCTTCCATGATGGCAACGGCCTTTTCTTCTTTCTCCTTAACACTCTTCTTGCCGTCTTCAATCTCTTTTAGCAAGGCAGCCTGCTCACGCCCTGTCTGCACCTGCATCATCTTTGATTGACGATCCTTCACATGCAGCATCTCATCACTGGACTCGGCTTCAAGGGTTCGACGTTCTTGCTCCAGGGTATCTATTTTCTCTTCCAGGGCAGTAACAGTTGCTTCACGCTCAGCAAGCTCTCCGCTCTTACTCTCTAAAGCATCCTGCTCTTCCTGAATTTTTGAATCAATTTTATCGATCTCATGATCAATGGCCTGCAGCAATGTGAGTTGGACAATTTCTTCGTTCAAGGCTGTTCTCCTGTATATTTTCTTATGTGGTAAATATTGTTATTGTTTTTTTATATATTGAAAAGGAGCCTGTTCCGACTCCGTTTGCAGTACTTCCAGATTCCAGCCGGATTCCCGACTCAACTTGCTTAACTGTTCAGCAAGTAACGCAATCGCCGGCTGTTCTGTGCCATAATGTGTTCCGTCGATAACACAAAATCCGGCATCTTCTGCCCAGCGGGCCGTTGAATGTTTGATTTCTGCCGAAAGATAGACATCTGCGCCCTGCAGAAGAGCCTCTTCTGCCAGATCAGAACCACTGCCGCCGCAAAGCGCCACTGTTGTTATTTGCTCCGGTAACTTTCCGGCAACCTGTACTCCGTCAACACCGAGCACATCACAAACACGCTGCAAAAATGCAGGAGCAGCCACTGGCTCGGAGTAACTGCCGATCCTGCCATGTCCAGTATCGTCCATCTCCGGATACGATACAGCGCGCAGAGGTTGCAGGTTCAAGAGTTGCAGACAAGCTGCCAGAGCATCGCTTACTCCCTGAGCAGCACTGTCAAAATTAGTATGGCAGGCGATGACATTTATCTTCTCTGCCAGTGCCTTTTCCAGAAAAGCCCCGTCAGGAGTGGCAATATTGATAGAAGAGAGAGGACGAAAAATAATGGGATGATGGGTGATCAGAGTATCAGCACCCTTACTGACAGCCTCCTGCAAAAGAGACAAGGTGGGATCAAGACCGAGAAACAGAGTGTGAACCTCCCGATCCGGACTGCCGATAAGCAGTCCCACATTGTCCCAACTCTCAGCAAGGCCGAATGGGGCAAATTGGTTAATCCCGTCCAGCAGGTCTCTTATCTGTAAATTTTTCAAGCCGCTATCTCTAACATTTTGAAATCAGAAAATAAAAAAAGGTACTGCCCTGACGGGGAGTACCTTTGGATTTGTGGCGATATGGAGCGGGATTGTCTCCCGGCTTCACAGTCGATGGGTATGAAGAGGGAGACAGCCTGCCTCTCTCTATTTATAAAACGATATATTCTATTCAAGAAACCTGTTCATTTATGTCAGATTCACTATTCTCATGGTGGGCGCAGTAGGACTTGAACCTACGACCGACCGGTTATGAGCCGGTGGCTCTACCAACTGAGCTATGCG
>JAOZKX010000054.1 GCA_029935135.1 Desulfocapsa sp. | reverse complement strand
CCATGATTTCCCAAAATATTTTGGAATCCATTCAGTATATAAGCGTAACATCACATCCCCTGCTGTCAAGCCATAGTATAGTGACGACCAGGGATGAACTTTTTTAAGCACAGCTCGTAACTCATCGGCACTGTTTTCAGCAGTCTGCAGCAGACCAAAATCAATATGGTCGTACTTGGCTGGTATCTGTGAAGGCGGAGCCAAACTCCCCTCATCATTCTGCTGATATAAACGATCCTCGCCATACTCTTTTTCCCGCCCTTCAACCTGCAACTGTTCTTTGGCTCTTGCGATAACACGAAGCTGTTCTTTGGTGGCTTCATTTGCATCAAGAAAGAGGCAGTCGTGCTGATCCTGAAAAAGCTGCGGGCTTTTAAATGGAGAGGGGATTTGTGGAATCCTGCCGCTGTTGATTTGATGGGCAAAGGATATAATATGGGATTCTTCCGCCTGCCTGAAAATAGTCTCCAGAGTAAAAACCGGCACAACCCCGGAAGCCATCAGATCACCAAGGACATTCCCGGCACCAACAGAAGGAAGCTGATCCGCATCCCCCACCATCACCAACTGGTAGTTAGCAGGAATTGCTGCTAGGAGTGAAGCACTCAGACTGATATCCAGCATTGAACATTCATCAACAATGAGCACATCACAGGATAAGGGATTTTCCTTGTTCCGTTTAAATGTCCCTCCCTGAAACTCAAGAAGACGGTGTATGGTTTTTGCTTCCACACCAATAACCTCTTCCATACGCTGGGCGGCTCGCCCTGTGGGTGCTGCAAGCAGAACCTCTTTTCCCATGGCCAGCAAGAGCTGCACCAATGTTCTTGTGGTGGTGGTCTTACCACAACCCGGCCCCCCGGTAAGGATTGAACACCCACAACTAATGATGCTTTGCACTGCATATTCCTGATCGGGACTGAGGGATATTTTTTCTTTTTTGCCATAATCCTGCAACCACTTCTGAACACGATTATTATCCACAGGAACCTGCACACATAGACTCAGCAGGGATTCGGCAGTATCTTTTTCATCATAGTAGAGACTCTTCGAGTAATAACAGGAAAGAGACACGCCATCGTCCTGCATCAGAAATCGGAGTTTCAAGAGATTTTCCTGTTCCATCAGCTGCAGATACATGGTGAGAGCATCTGTGAGGTCAAGGTCAAGGAGTTGACGCACCCCCTTTTGGATTTGCTCCTCGGTTAAATAACAGTGCCCCTGGTCTCTGGAGGCGGCGAGTATATGACGAATAGCAGCATGGATCCTCACGGGTGCATCTTTTTCAATCCCTAAAGAGAGGGCCACCTTATCCGCTGAAAAAAAACCGATGCCATAAAAATCATTGGCCAGACGATAGGGGTTTTCCGTGACAAGAGCAATGGCCTTCTGCCCGTATTTCTTGAATATCTTCACCGCAAAGAGTGTCGAGATACCGTGGCCCTGGAGAAAAAGCATCACATCCCGAATTGCCCGGTGCTCTTCCCAGGCCTGACGAATACCTTCCAGTTTTTTATTGGCAATTCCTGGTACCAAGAGAAGATCATCAATGCGTTTTTCAAAAACAGTAAGTGTCTGTGCTCCAAAATGAGAGACAATTCTTTTTGCCGTTTTAGGACCAACTCCTTTAATAAGTCCTGATCCCAAATATTTTTCCAGTGCAGCAGCAGATGCCGGCTTTCGTTCTTCTGCCCGCTCTGCCGTAAATTGTCTGCCAAACTTGGGATGGTGCGACCAGCTTCCATAAAATTTCATGGTTGCCCCGGCGAAAACTTTTGTCTGATGAACAATCACTGGAACAGCATCAAACTCATTAAAACATTTAACCCTGAGCACACTCCAGCCATTGGTTTCATTATGGAAAGTAACCCGTTCCACAATCCCCTGAATTGACTCTGTGACTACCCCTGAGCGCATGTTTTTCCTTCTGAAAGCATACCTGTCCCTATCTAACTGTTTTAACGATATTCAAAATTTCATCAGATTAAATCTATAAATTTATTTAGCCAATAAAATCGATTATTTTCTGTAACATACTGCCACTGCGCAAAATACTCTTTAAGTTTTTACTTGACTAGCAATGATTATTAAATTATAATAAACAAACTTTAGTAACAAGATTACTTTTGCATCGTGCAGATATTTCCCTAACACTACTAAAAAGGGAACCATTTGATCGTAAATGGAACAGTTTCCCTGAACATGGACAAAGGAGATAACAATGACATTTCTGGAAGGACTGCTTTGGCTGACCCTGAATGTATATCACGAAGCACGCTCGGAGCCTGAGATTGGTCAGGTAGCTGTTGCTCATGTTACCTTAAATCGGGCAGCGCAAAAACACCTGAGCATTAAGAATGTAGTGCATCAGCCATATCAATTCAGTTGGATCAAGCAGAAAAAATCATATATCCCCGAAGACCCACAAGCTTTTTTTCAATGTATGAAATCGGTTTATATTGCCTTAAACCAATCTGACTTCACCAAAGGATCAACATTTTACCATCTCGAATCTATTGACCCTTACTGGGCATCAGATGTCACATTCGTTAACCAGTATGGCAGTCACCGTTTCTATAAATAGGTTCTAGCGCAGAAATTAATCCCAAAAGTGGTGATGGAGAAACTCTCCATCACCACTTTTTTATTGTCTGCCGTTTAAATCTTGGCTGCGGCCTTAGCCAGTCCATTACAAATTTTTGTTCTCTGCTCCTCGCTCATCTTGATTGAAACCGGATAGATAAGCGTTCTGGACATGATATCAGCCGATTGCGGCAATGCCTGTGGATCATAGATAACTCTTCGCTTCCCGCCAGGCTCGGCAAATGGCCAGCCTCCTGCAGCCAGAGTCGAACCTTCCAGCAAATGTTCCCACTTGGGATAAAAGTGCCAACTATTTTCACTGAAATTAATGGCCCCCACCCCTTCTTCAACAAGTATGGCGTTGACCTTGCTGCACTGCTCACTGCTTTCCATGATAAAGGCAAAGAAAGTGGCGGTGTCACCGTCTTCATCCACCAGGGTCCGAAACTTCACTCCGGGGATGGCCGAGGCCGCTTCTCGAAGTTGTTTTTTATGTTCCTTCTGAGCAACAATCATTGCATCCAGCTTTGCAAGCTGGGCGAGACCAATGGCACCCTGAAGTTCCATCATCCGATAGTTGAAACCGACAAAACTGCGCCCTTCGCCACCTCGGCCACCGGGATTCACGGCATGGTCATGACCATGGTCGTGATATTCTGACATGTTCCGCCACATCTTCTCATCAGCTGTAATAACCATCCCCCCTTCACCGGTGGTCATGGTTTTCACCGAATCAAAGGAAAAGGTCCCGCAATTCCCAAAAGTGCCGAGATGCTGGCCGTTAATCCGACCGCCAGCCGCCTGAGCGGTATCTTCCAGAACAGCAATATTGTGGTGTTTGGCAATTTTAACAATTTCACCAATACGGGCCTGAGCCCCAAGCATATGAACAGGAATAATACAGCGTGTTTTGTCTGTGATCTTCTTTTCAAGGTCCGCAGGATCCATATTCAGAGTCTCATCAACTTCCGTAAAAACAGGAACAGCGCCAATATCCAAAATCGCTTCCCAGGTGGCAACAAAAGTGAAGCCCTGGGTAATCACCTCATCACCAGGCCCGACACCAAGAGCTGCCATGGCAACCTTTAGGGCAGCAGTTCCGGAAGTAACCGCCTGGGCGTAACCGGTGCCACAATACTCAGCAAACTTCTTTTCAAATTCCAGGACCTTATATATATCTTTTCGCTGCTCAGCAAATTCATAGCGAAAGAGAATTCCTGTGTCCAGGACATCCATTATTTCTTTTTTTTCTTCTTCTCCAAAGACTTCAAAACCTGGCATTTTCTATTCTCCGCTTTTATTTTGTGAGCATTTTCTTGATTTTATTGTCTCCATCCAGAAGAGCAATATCGGGATGATACTCTTCAAGCTCGTCCGGTTTGTAAAAACCAAAAGTTACAATAATAATAAGATCCCCAACCATGCCTTTTCTGGCAGCCGCACCATTTAGACCAATCACCCCAGAGCCGCGTGCTCCTTCTATGGCATAGGTGTCAAATCGTTCGCCATTGGAAATATTATAGACCTTGACCCTTTCGAAAGGGATAATCCCTACCGCATCCAGCAAATCTTTATCTATAGTCAGGCTTCCCTCGTAGTTGAGATCTGCCTCGGTAATGGTGGCCTTATGGAGCTTGGCCTTTAACATTTGTCGTATCATTTTGACGCGTTACTCCATAATTTGGTTTTTAGAACAGAAGCTCAAAAATCATTTCTCACTGTACCCTAAGAGAGTATTATCTATTAAACGAACACGCTGATTAATCTTCACAGCGAGCAGCAACACACTATTTTGACTGAAGACAACAGATGGCTTCAATGTCAGGGCATCAACGATTTCCACATAATCTATTGCACACTGAGGATGTTTGAGGATGATTTTCCGGATCCCTTCTTTAATGTGTTCAACAGAGGCAACCGCACCTGATGCAGAAATATCCTTAGCATATTCAATACCCTGGGAAAGAGACAAGGCAGCCGCCATCTCGTCATGCTGCAGGTAGCTGTTCCGCGAACTCATGGCAAGTCCACTTTTCTCACGCACAATGGGATGACCGATAATCTCGATTGGAAAATCAAGATCCGTGACCATTTGCCGAATCACTGCCAGCTGCTGGAAATCTTTCTCCCCGAAAACTGCAAGATGAGGAAGAGTCTGGTGAAAGAGCTTGGCAACTACAGTGGTTACACCATCAAAATGACCAGGCCTGTCCGCCCCACATAAACCGCTGCTGAGACCACCAACATGGATGACTGTTTTAAAATCAGTCCCATACATATCTTTGGCGGCGGGTGCATAGAGAATGTCCACTCCCTCTTTTTCAGCAAGCGCGCAATCTCGATCAAGATCATGGGGATACTTATCCAGGTCCTCACCCACTGCAAACTGCATGGGATTGACAAAAAGAGTAACAATCACTCTGTCTGCCTCTTCCATTGCCTTCCGCATCAGAGACAGGTGCCCCTCATGAAACCAGCCCATGGTCGGCACCAGCCCTATTTTCTGTCCAGCGGCACGAAGGGCTATGGCCTGTTCCTGCATCGCTGCAGGAGTGGTAACAACCTCCATTACTGGAGGCGAAGTCTGGTTATTTTTTCCTGAACACTCTTTTTCAACTGCTCATTTGTGTTCTCACCAAGGAAGGTTCCCATATACTCCTCATACACCGAAAGAGCCTTTGCATTATCACCTTGTGCTTCAAAAACCCTGCCCATTCCCCGGTATCCCTCATCTTGATAGCCTGCCACTTCTTTTAACTCTGTATAGGCGGCAGAAGCGGCTGAATAATCAACCGCAGCTTCATTTGCCTGAGCGATGCCATAGGTCAACATACCGAACATGGGATTGGTTTCTTTCACCTTGGCCCGAACAGCTGTATACATTTCTACAGCCTGTGAATATTCACCATTTTTCATGGCCTCATGTCCGAGTTCGACACTTGCCCAAAGAGCAGAAGGGGTACCGGAATAATCCGCAGCTACCTGCTGCAGGGCACCACTTTTCCCCTCACCATCTGTCAACATGGCGGCTGAAAGATCTGATGCTGCACTTTCCAGCCGTTGCTCACGGTAGCTTTTATACAAGGATCCTGCGACCACAGCAATAACAAGGGTAGCCGCTGCAATCTGTATCGTTTTTTTATTGCCACGAATAAAACGAACAACCCCGGAAGGAAGATTCAACTGGTCAAGCACACCACTGGTCTCGCTATAGGCCTGCTCCGATATATTTTTTAGATCAAATGCATTCTGTCCACTCATTGTTTTCTCCAGGGCTTTTTTCTTTACCTTTCTTGTGAAACACTTTACAAATCAAGGTAGTGATTCATTAATAATGGTTTCAATTTACCCTATCCTGTAACCCATGTCTATTCTCAAACTATATTTTTCCGGATTTTCCTGTCCAAATATAATGGTTACGAGTTCTCCCCATGCTCATTGATAACAAGCAGCAAATTTATTCGGTAAGCACTCTCACCAGAGAATTAAAGAATCTGGTGGAAAACAAGTATCGTTTTATCCAGGTACAGGGTGAGATTTCCAATCTGAAAGTCCCTTTTTCAGGGCACCACTATTTCACCTTAAAAGATGATGGCGCCCAGTTACGAGGTGTCCTCTTTAAGGGACAGAGCCGTTATCTAGAAAAAGCGCTGCAGGATGGGCAGCAAGTTGTCTGCCATGGTCGCATCTCAATTTACGAGCCACGGGGTGATTACCAGATTATCGTAGACAGCATAGACTTCCATGGAAGCGGCTTGCTTCAACTCCAGTTTGAAAAGCTTAAAAAACTGCTGCAGACTGAAGGGCTTTTTTCCCAGGAAAAGAAACAGCCCCTGCCGCAGTTTCCAAAAGAAGTTGTCCTTGTCACATCCGCAACAGGGGCAGCTGTCCATGATTTTATCAGTATCTGGCGAAAAAGAGCTTTTCCTGCTGTCGTTAAGATCTATCCGGTGCGTGTACAGGGTGATGGGGCGGCCAAAGAAATTGCAGATGCAGTAAAAAGTGTCAACAGACACCTTCCAGCCACAGATATCATTGTCCTCTGCCGAGGCGGCGGTTCTCTGGAAGACCTATGGGCATTTAATGAGGAAGTCCTTGCCCGATCAATAGCAGCATCTGCCATCCCTGTCGTTTCTGCGGTGGGTCATGAAGTCGATTATACGATAAGTGATTTCTGCTCAGATGTCCGTGCTGCCACCCCAACCGCGGCAGCAGAACAAATTTTCCCTGATATCCTTAAGCTACAGAGACAGATAGCACACCTGCAGGAAAAGATGGCCTATACAGTTTCTGATATTCTGGCCGAATACCAAAACAGGGTACGGCAGAACAGGCGTCTTCTTGGTGATATGAACTCCCTCTTCACCAACATCTCTCTGCGTCTGGATCATGTAACAGAAAATTTTCTTGGAGCAATGCAGAAAACCCTCGGCAAACGCCGCTCACAATGCGATGAACTCAGCGCACGCCTGCACAGCCTCTCACCATCTGCAAAGGTTCAAATCCAGAATCAACGCCTCACCTTTGCCAGCGAAAAACTACTCTATCTGATGAAACAGACTCTCACAGACAAGGCACAGTCTCTTGGCAGGCAGGCCGCCCTTCTTGATGCCGTCAGTCCCCTTGCCACATTGGCCAGAGGCTATTCAATTGTTGAAAAAGTCACTCCCGGGACCGGGAAGAGCACCCTTTTACGCCAATCATCGCAAGTAAAAAAAGGGGACAGCGTGGCTGTTCGACTGCACACAGGAAAGCTCACCTGTGAAGTGACTGAAATACAATAAAATCTTGTTAAAAATGGCTGAGGCATGAAAAAACTCCCCATCCGCTACAACATAGTGATCAATTAAGGGCAAGTAACTCATCTACTTCATACTCAATGGACTGGAGTGCCAGCATTACCTGCTGGCTTGAATCTCCCTTTGACGCCTTGCGCAAATCTTTCCCCCAGTTTTTCAACATATCTGTGGAGATTTTACGGATATCGTTATCTTTACTCCATTCACAACCGATTTTAACACCCAGTGACTGCATGGTAACCTTCACCTGAACCTTCTCCTCCTCAGATACCTTCGCCATCACATCCTCACTGATTTCTCGCCAGCCGTCAAAAAAAAGCAGTCCTTCCTGGAATTTTTCGTACCAGTTACGCTCTTCATCGTTCAGGTTATTCACCTTAGTTACATCAAAGGCAAGGAGTCGTTTTTCAATGGCGGCCAGACGGGAAGAATATTGCACATCAGAAGAGTCGGCAGCAATAGAGTTTTGCCCCCCAATAAGGCCAATAAAAAAGAGCAGACAGGTGGGAATATTTTTCAGGGAAAATTTACTATTCATATATCTTGCCACTCCTTTCAGGTAAAAATGTGCAAAAGCGATTCTCTAACAATAAGCATAAATATCAAAAAAACAAATGAAGCAAGCAGCATCAGAGAATTTGTGCGAAGAATATCCCTGGCCTCAATCTCCCGAACAGCTGAACCAATTACCGGTTTATGGACCGCCTCCCCAAAATACTCTGAAACACCACCGAGCTGAACACCGAGAGCACCGGCAACTGCTGCTTCCGGGTGGCCGGCATTGGGGCTTGCATGATTCAACCTGTCTCTTCGAAAGATTGTGTATGATTTTTTCCAGTCCAGTCGCAGAAAAAAAGCGGCAACAACCAGAAACAAGCTACTTATCCTTGCCGGAATACAATTTACAATATCATCAAGACGAGCCGCACTCCTGCCAAAGAGAACATAACGCTCATTTTTATAGCCAAACATTGAATCCATGGTATTTATGGATTTATAACAGATGGCTCCTAGCGCTGCCAGCAGTATCGGGTCTATGCCGCTTGCTGGAGCCAAGAGCGAGAACAGAATGGCATAAAAAATCGGGGCCGTTACCCCATCCACCATATTTTCGGCCACCGTTTCCACACAGGCACGTATAATACCGGGACGATCCAGTGCGGCAGTATCTCTCCCCACAATACAGGCCACAGATGCCCGTGCCTTCTCAAGAGAGCTGCTATCCTCCAGAGCCAGATACACCCGTTTGGAATGCGCCGTCAGATCTCTTGCCGCAACAGCCAGATAGAGAATACAAATTGCAACACCTTGACTAAAGAGCGGCGAAAAAAGTGCCGCAGCAGCAAGGATTACAGTCGTCACCGTTACTGTCACCCCTAGGACGCCAACCACAGTCACTGTTCCCGCCAACGCTGCAGAAGAAGAAAGCAGGCGGCGGAAAAGTGTTTCGAAGCGACTGCAGAGCAGTCCGATAAAACGAACGGGATGAGGGAACCAGCGCGGATCACCAAAGAGAAGATCAAGGCAGAGTGCTGCCAGCATCTGTAGTTCAAAGAGAAAGTTCATGCAGATACTACAGCTTGAGCAGTTGGTAAACTTTATCCATATCCAGCCCTTTACGGACCTCTGCAGCCAGGCGGTCAAAGGCGGGCTCCAAATCATAGGAATATACTGGACCATTATAGGGCAGCAGGCCTTTGCGCTGGCGGATTTTTTCTATAAAACTCCGGCGGAAGGAATCAGAGTCAAAAATACCATGCAGATAGGATCCCCAGACCATTCCGTCGGCAGAAGCAACACCGCAGGAAGAGTTATCACTATAGGAAAACAG
>JAOZKX010000386.1 GCA_029935135.1 Desulfocapsa sp. | reverse complement strand
GATGCCACGATACAGTTCATAACAAAGAGGGCTGTCAGCGGAGAAATAATGAGATTATAGCAAATACTGTTTGGGATTCTCATAGCTGTCGCCTCCATAAAAGAAAATGTATACTCCCTGTGAGAGTATCACCTTGGTCGAGAAAGGTAAAGCCACAGCGAGGATACAATAGTCTGAGACAACCAGGAAAGATTCACGACAAAGTCAGTGCGAGGAAGAGAGGGGCGTGCGGATATGGATTGTTGCAGACCTGCCTTGTCAGGCGACCTGTCTTCACCTTCTCTTGTTACAGCCCCTAATCCTTCTCAAAAAGGGTGGTCACACGATGAACCGCTTCATCGAAGTTCTCTTTGATATCTTCAAAGGGAGATTCCACTCGAATTGGTTCTAAACAGACAACGGGATTGCACATTAACAAGTAGGGTATGGATGTGCCCAGGAGAGGGCGAAATACTTCAAGACCTGGGAAATCTTTGCTTTCCGGTATAAGGACCACCCGAAAATATCGCTTTAAAAAATCGTAAAGGCTGCGTGGGCTATATTCTATGTCGTGATGTTCCCATACAGGTTGGAGTTGGTTCTCTGGATGCCCACATGGGGTAGTCAGAAGCAGGCAACCCTCTGGATTGAGGTAACGGACTACATTTTCCATCATTATTTCGCGATGGGGTATATGTTCGATTGTATCAAAACTGACAATGCAGTCCTGGAGTTGTTCACCGATCGTTTGCTCCCACTGTAAAACATCACCTTTTTTATAGGTCAAATTGTCATTGGCATAGAGCTTTCGAGCTTCCTCCACCGCAACCTCATCAAAATCAGCTCCCACAACAGCGGCCCTTGTAAACTTCTTTGCCAGCATCTCACTGCCAAAACCGGAGCCACAGGCTACATCAAGGATACTCTTCGGCTGAATGTCAAGATGCTCAATGGTTTTCTGAGCCCACATATAATGAATCAGATGATGCACCGCATTCATATCATTGGACTCAATATAAGGCTGAAGAGCATTCCCTAAATGAGGAACAAAGTGCTCATTGCTGATCGAAGAGGAGCCTTTGTCGCTGGGCAACATTCTGCTACATTTATTGAGTATTCGGCTTATATAATTCAAGGAAACACCTGTCTAAAGGGAAGGGACTGCCAGTTGATCAACATGAAGTTCTTATCATCAATGGTGCGGAGGTTGGAGCCACTGAAAAACCCATATTATCTCGTTCTCATTAAGTTAACTAGGACACAGTAAAATTGTTTTTGGGAAAATACTCGCTTTCTGTGAGACCTACCAAGATAGCAAGATTCCTTACCCAATTGATTATACTTGATTACAGAATTTTGTCATATATTTCGTTGCGTTTCTTAAAAAACCATCACTTCACTCAACAAACTACCATGTAATGTTTTTTATAAAAGCTACTCTCTCGTCATTTTTCAAATCTTTCCCAAGTAAGATCATAGCGGGTGCTCCTTCCGCCACCCTCCAGTAATCTCAAAACACCTTTCTTCAAAAGATCTTCCAGATCACGGGATGTGGACGCTTTAGTAGTTTTTGCCAATGATTTGTAATTGCTGGCTGCTAAATTCCCTTTAAAATTTCCCTTTCCGACATCAAGTAATTTGTTGATCACTTTCTTCTGTCTAAGGTTAAGGGTTGTTTCTGCAAATTCCTGCCAGAACCTGGCCTTCACCAGTATACAGTTCATTAATTCCTGAGAACTTGCCACAGCTCGTATAAAAGACCCAAGAAACCATTGCAGCCAGCCTGTGATGTCCCCAGTGCCGTTGGAACATTTCTCTAACGCACCATAATAATCATCTCGTTCTTTCATGATCTGGTAAGATAAGCTATAAAATCTGGTGGGAGACCCTTCGTCTTGAGCCAGGACCATATCGGTTAAGGCTCGGGCGATACGGCCATTACCATCATCGAATGGATGAATTGCCACAAATCGGTAATGGGTGAGTGCTGCCCGTACAAGACCATCAATGTTTGTTTTGATGGAGTTGTTGAGCCACTGTAAAAAGAAAGTCATTTCTTCTGCAATGTTTTGTGGTGGAGGGGCTCTGTAATGAACTTTTTGCCTTCCCTCAGGCCCTGAAACGATACTCATCTCGTCTTTTCGCCACTCACCGGCAACTATCTGATGAAAACCAGAATATCCACTGGGAAATAATGCTATGTGCCACGCTTTGATTCGCTTTTCTGAGAGATGTTTGTTGAAGTGTTTGCCGGCATCCAGAAGAACTTCTACAACAGCATCTGTTTTTCGATCGGGGCTGCGCATACCAGCTGCTGGCAGGCCGAGTTTTCTGGCAACGGAAGAGCGCACCTCGGAAGGATCAAGCTTTTCACCCTCAATTGCTGATGTTTCAAGAACCTCTTTTTCCAGGATAAGGCCCTGAGTTTGAAGCTTTAAATCAAAGCCAAGCATATTGGCAGATCCCAATAGGAAACTCTGTTTTTGCCTGCATTTTATCAGTAAAGAATTGAGGGCTGTTTTATCCCATTCGAGTTCAGGCCATCCCGTATGTTGCCATATATATTTTTGCACCCCCACCTCCCCCCTTTAATCGTCCCATTATTTGAGGTTATTATATGGTGTATTCGTCTCAGTTACAATCTGATTTCTTCACAAAGCAAATTAATCTGTTATTAGGGTGAAAGTGGTGTTGTTGTGTTCATATGAATATCAATTTTGCAAGGAGAGTACTATGCAGCAGTTGTTACAGAGGAAGTTTTTTATTCTACGAAGTTTATTGACGGTACTCCCCCCCTCCGGAAAGAAATGGAATACCATGGAAAGA
>JAOZKX010000385.1 GCA_029935135.1 Desulfocapsa sp. | reverse complement strand
CCTTCTTCTCCATTCTCATATTCACGTTTCCACCTTCCAAGCAAATTTGCATATTAGGTGACAATTAGCTTGGCCGGTTGACGACAACTATCTTGTCCGGTTCGTCAGGGTTATAATCCTGACCAAAAACAACTTCACATAAAGGAGGTTTTTGGTGTCAGGTAAACCCATAAATTCAGAACAGGTCAAGATTTACATGGAAGCACGAGCAAAAAGGACAAGCCAGAAAAAAGCATCAGCCCAATCCGGGATATCTGAGCGATCCGGAAGACGCATAGAAAAAGGTGAATTACAGCCATCAGGCAAAAAGAAGCGACATTGGCGAACCCGTGAGGATCCCTTCGGTAAAGTTTGGGACGATGAAATAGTACCGCTATTAGAAAAAGAATCGGATCTGAGTCCCATCACATTATTCGAAGTTTTACAAAAGAAATATCCTGGAGAATATCAGGACAGCAAACTGCGAACTTTTCAGCGCAGAGTCCATAAGTGGAAGGCCTTACAGGGCTCAGACAGAGAGGTCATGTTTCGTCAGGAGCAACTGGTTGGCCGGATGGGATTGTCCGACTTCACCAAATTTAAAAACGATGTGATAACAATTAGTGGCGTGATATTTAATCACATTCTCTACCATTTCCGTCTGGCATTTAGCGGTTGGTGTTCGGTAAAGGTTGTTCACGGTGGTGAATCCTATACAGCTCTTGCCGAAGGTCTTCAAGATGCCCTGCAACGACTCGGCGGCAGCCCTCGTGAGCATAGGAGTGACAGCCTTTCAGCTGCGTTTAAAAACCTTAAAAAAGAAGCAGTTGAAGATGCGACGGATCGTTACCTGCAGTTGTGTAGCCATTACGGGATGGTGGCAAGCCGTAACAATCGTGGAAAGGGTCATGAGAATGGCAGTATTGAATCCCCACATGGACATTTGAAAAATCGGATCCATCAGGCTCTGTTACTGCGCGGTTCCTGTGATTTTGAAACTGTTGCAGAGTACGAAAAGTTTCTGTCTGTAATTGTCGCAATTATCAACAGAAACAAAAAGGATAAAGTTGAAGAAGAGCATAAGTACCTGCAACCGTTACCCTTGCACCGTACAGTCGATTATACAGAAAAGGTCGTTCGTGTGAGCACCTCAAGTACCATCCGTGTAAACAGCGTCCTCTATACGGTTCCATCGCGTCTTATAGGGGAAAGATTACGGGTACATATTTACGATAACAGGCTGGATATATACCTTGGTTCCACCTATACAGAAACTTTACCAAGAGTGTTCTGTCGTTCTGATGGGAAGCGTGTGAGACAGGTTGATTACCGCCATGTCATCACCAGTCTTGAACGAAAGCCCCAGGCCTTCAGGTTCTCCCAATTGCGTGATGATCTTCTTCCCAATGCAACTTATAAAGCAATGTGGGAGTTGATAGATCGGAACCAGGACAGCCGTAAAGCCTGTAAAACAATGGTTGGCATTCTGGCACTTGCAAACAGGGAGAATTGTGAGCAAGAGCTTGGGAATGTCCTTGAAAAATTATTGAAGAACAAAACAGCTCCGAACTTGTATGAATTGCAAAAACGATTTGCTTCTTCGCAATTGCCCACCCCTTCAATAGATATTGAGCAACATTCTGCAGCCGGATATGACGATCTTCTGACCATTTCAGATTACTCAAAGGAGGTGCACTAATGCCTCACAATTCAACGCTTCCGGTATTATTAAAGCAGCTTAAATTATCAACGATGAGTGCTTTGTGGGAAAGCTATCTCGACAAGGCTGTCGAGCAGAAATGGGATCCTGCGACATACTTGACAGCACTTTGTGAAGAAGAGTTAAATCAACGCTACACCAGACGGATCAGTAGATATTTCAAAGAGGCGAAATTGCCACCGGGGAAGACTGTGTCGTCGTTTGATTTCACACAGTTATCTGATATGGAGTCCGGGATGATCGAAGCTCTGGCATCAGATACCAGCTGGACCGAGCATTCAGAAAACCTGTTGTTTTTTGGTCCCAGCGGCACAGGTAAGACACATTTGGCTGTAGCCATATGCAATGGTCTTATTGAGCACAGTATCCGTGTACGATATTATCAAGCCACGGCTCTTGTGCAGGAATTGCAACGAGCAAGAGCTGAGTTGCAACTGGAGAAGGCCTTCAGCAGGTTGGATAAATATCGGGTACTGATCCTGGACGATATTGGTTATGTGAAAAAAAGTGATGCGGAAACCCATGTGCTCTTTGAGCTGATAGCACATCGCTACGAGACAGGCAGTATGATAATTACGGCAAACCATCCCTTTAGCGAATGGGATAAAATCTTTGCAGATACGATGATGACAGTAGCTGCCATTGATCGCCTTGTACACCATGCCCATATCATAGAAATTCAGGCGGAAAGCTTCAGAAGGAAACAGGCACTGGGGAAAAAAACTGGAAAATAAATGCCGCAGTACACTACCGCGCTTCGCTTGCTGTACTCTACAAAGTTGTGATTTTTTATTAATTGCTCCGCTCTTAATAAAAAATCACAACTTTGTAGAGCCAAAACTACAGCGCAAACTAACAGAAAAAAGGAGTGTCAAATCTAGTATATCGAAGAGGGTGTAAACCGGACAAGCTAATTGTCGCGAACCGGACAAAGTAATTGACATTTAATAGCTTGCCCCAGGTAATGTTCTTGAACTGCGTGGTGTTGGTTACTGGAGCAGTGAACACCGACACACAGTCTTTCTGATTAGGGGTCATCAATTATCCTCCAACATTTCCAGAATACCAGCATCCTCGCTGTTCTGCTCATTATCCAGTCGAAGGAAG
>JAOZKX010000384.1 GCA_029935135.1 Desulfocapsa sp. | reverse complement strand
CTGTACACCTGTACCTGACAGAAACCGGGACAACGCTTCTGGCCAAGGCACCCCGCCCTGCCCAGGGCACCATATCTGAGGCTCTTGAACACCTTGGTGATGAAAACCTGAATCACCTTGAGCTTGGATTAAGACAACTTCTTGAAGCCATGCAGCACAAAGATGAAAAGACAGGTCTGCTTCCCATTCCTGGAGAGTAATAATTAAAGACTGCCTGCTTGACTTCCCATACCCTGTTTTGCTAAAATTCGTATAGTTGCACCTTCTTTTCTTTCAACATACGGTATGGAATGACGATTATCCGACATCTCAGAGTTCTTCTTATCACGCTCCTCACTGTGTCACTGTATCTACAGCCGGTTGCTGCCGATGAAACGGATCTGCTTACCTACACTTTAACTGAATCGGCCGGCAGCCTGCAGCTTTGGACAACTCCTCCAAGTCATCGGGTGTTCCAGGATGAGACCCAGCCTGTAGAAATCGCTTCCGGCGTTAGCGTATTTGCCGCAAAAAATGAATTCGAGCCATTTCAACTGGTGGTACAGGCAAGCTCTGCCCAGAGCGTAAGCATCAGTATAAGTGATTTTGGTGCCGGTATCAGCACTGAACTCTATCAGGTGAAGTATGTGCTGGTCAGCCAGGCCACTGACAGCCTGGGAAGAACTGGGCCCTACCCCGACCCGCTTATGCCTCTGGAGGATGGTTCTTCCGTAGCACTTAATGCCAACGAAAACACTTCTTTCTGGTTCAGCGTTTCCATTCCCAAAACGGCCCCTGCTGGAGATTACACAGCCAGTGTCAGCATAGGGGCCATCGTAATTCCCATTGCCCTGCATGTGTTCAATTTTTCTATCCCTGATGATCTTCATATCAAATCACAGATGAATTTCTCCCACAGTACAATCCTCGACAAATATGGCATTTCTGGAGTTGGCGATGAGTATTGGCAGTATGTTGATGCCATAAAACAATATTTTATAGACCATCGCCTGACCCTGAAAAGTGCTCTCTGGTCCGGTGGATTGACAGGCAGTGGGGCGGCTCCCTATATCGATTATGATTGTGACTCCACCCTCAGTGATCCCCATGGAATATGGGGTTTTGCAGAGCCAGCCGCCCGTTATCTGGACGGTACGGGACTTATGAGCGGCACATTTGCGCAGCCCTTTAATGATACCGTGGGATTTCCTTCATTTATGGCTGCAACCTTTCTCAACAACGACTCTTCCGCCGACCAGCGGCCCGCATCTTTTTGCAGCACAACACGATCAGCAGCGGACTGGTATCTCGCAGATAATCCCAACAGCGCCTACAACCAGAAATGGTTTCAATACATCTCTGTCATGGAGGAGTATCTCACGGCACAGGGATATCTGGACAAGGCCTATTACTACTTTGCCAATGAACCTCAGGATCAGGATGACTATGATGCAGTTGCCTGGTATTCACGCTACCTGAAACAGGCGGCACCCGACCTCAAACTTATGGTGTCTGAGAACCCAAGAGAAGAAATTTACAATCATGCAGACTATATAAGTGACGGACAGATCGACATCTGGCTGCCGGTACTCAATCAATACGACCCTGTAATTTCCCAGAATCGGGAAAAAAATCATCAGGAAGAATCGTGGATCTATTTTCTCCACGGCACTAGGCCACCCTACTTTAATCCAATCACCCTGGATCATCCCGGAATAGAGAGTAAGTTTACCGGCTGGTTTCTCTGGAAATACCGCATCAGGGGGATCGCCTATTACTCCCTGAACAACTGGAGCAAAAACCCCTGGACCGATCCATTAAATGACGGGCATAATGGCGACCTCTTTATGCTCTACCCGCCGGCGGAGAACAATACACCCATCACCTACGGCAGCAACAATCATCGTTTTGTACCTTCCATTCGCTTTGAGCTGATGCGGGACTCCATGGAAGATTACGAATATCTCTATATCTTGAATGGAAGTATACGCCCGGAAGTTGACCAGCCCAACCCGGCAGATACCCAGGCCGATAAAATCATCTCAGGCCTGACCAGTTACTCGCGCAATGATGCATTTATGTACACCCTGCGCCGATTGATTGGCCTGAAAAACGGTGGAGAGATTGAAACCATCCCTGATCTGCAGCCACCCTTTGTCCATCCACGGGCCGAGGGACCGCCTGGCAATTATTACATCAACTTTCAGGATCCGGCAGGGTCACCCGTAGACGATCCCCTGGTCGTTGATAGCCATGTATATATGAAGATAGGCTGGAACACCTACGATGAGACATCAGGGTACGGCTGGTTTGGGGATATGGCCCATGTTATGTACAGGTACCAGACCGGAGGCACAAATGATCTGCAGAACAGCATCATCTTCGATGACTGGGGAAGACAAAAAACCTTTGAATTTGACCTGCCCAATGGAAGCTATACGGTAACAGTCTCTGTGGGCTTGCCGGGCAGTACCTATCCACACAATCAAATATCCATTGAAGGTGTAGAGTTTATCAGTGACGAAGCCAGTTCGCCCTATATTGTCCGCACAAATACAGTCACGATCTCAGACAACAAACTGACCATGGCCATGGGGATATTTGATGAGTACACTATGCTCAACTACCTTACCATCGAGGCGGTCGACCTCCCACCACTCCCCGCGGCCAGCTTTAGCAGCAGCATAACACGGGGTGCAGCTCCACTTTTTGTCCAATTCACTGACACAACGACAAACGCTCCCACAAGCTGGCAGTGGGATTTTGACAACAATGCATCCATTGATTCCACATCCCAGAACCCCAGTCATATGTACAGCGCCGCCGGTAT
>JAOZKX010000383.1 GCA_029935135.1 Desulfocapsa sp. | reverse complement strand
ATGTTTATTCCCCTGCTGCAAAAAAAATATCGACCATGCAACAGGCAATAATACCTGTTGCCGTATCTGACGAAAACTTCTCTCATGAAGATGCTATCCATAATATTGAAAAATCTGCAAAGACCGAATTTGCTGTTCTGGAAGACTCAGATAGCAAGAAAGTTCCTGTTCCTGTTGAGCGGACTCAGGAACAACCTGGTACTCAAACATCAGCTGCAAATGATCTGACTGATGCCAAGAACGATAGTGAACTTGTCGCTTTCGCAGAAGTATCTGACGCAGCAGGAGAAAATAAAAAGAATAGTAAAGATGAAGAACTTTTAGCAGCCAACAACGATATGAAGCCTCAGGATGAGTTGCTGATAAAAACAGCTGAAAGTCAGGTAGGCGCCTCAGAAATTGTGGAAACTACCACTGTAACAGGAAAAAGTGTTGAGAGTATAGTCGCAGTAAACCTGACTGAAGAATTGATTCCACCAACTGCTGACATCGAAAAAATACAAAATCTTGATAGATTGCTCGATATGAAAAAATGTTATCAATGTGATTTAGCTGGTGTGGATTTACAGGGTGCAGATTTGGAGGGTGCTGATCTGGAAGGAGCCAATCTTTCAAATACAAATCTATCCGGATCGGATCTGGAAGCGGCCAATCTTAAAGGAGCAATTCTTATTGGAGCAAATTTAAGTGGCGCTGATTTAGAAAAGGCTGATTTTTATAAAGCTGACTTAACTGGTGCCATTCTAACGGGAGCAGATTTTGAAAATGCTCTGTTTGATGATGCTGTGATGATTGGTGTTGAGGGGTATCAGAAAAAGAATTTACTCATGTTGGACAAGTAACACAAGTAACCTCAGAATTTATTTGTAAATTACTTCCAAGGCTGCAGCGATACGACTATAAGCGTCGCCTTGCTCTTCTGAGAGGATAGACTCAATACTATCGAGTCTATTTTGCAGGTCACCAGCCGCAATTTCCAGGTTCTGGATAGTCTCTCCGGCATTTGTCTCAGTAACATCCATGGCTTGACGAAGATCTTCAGCACTGCGCAGGAGCGAGAGCATGTTGGAGATTTTTTGTAACCTGAGAAAGAGTTCTGTGAAGTTAATGGGTTTTTCAAGGTAATCAGCGGCACCTTTTTTCATGGCTTCAACTGCCGTATCGACTGAAGAATGGGCAGTAATCAGGATAACTTCTGTTTTTTGATTGTGGTTTTTGGCAATCTCGAGAACCTCTATGCCTCCTATTTCACCTGGCATCATAAGGTCTGTCAAAATGACATCTATCTGCTGGCTTTCAATAATTTTTTCTGCTTTATAGCCATCCTCAGCTAGTAAAACAGTATAATTTTCCTTTGCGAGGCGCTGTTCCAGTAGTCTTCTGATTACAGGATCGTCATCTACAACAAGGATTATAAGATTATTCATGAGCAGACCTCAATTTTTTTTCTGATAAAAAATAGCGCGAAGATGTCTCTTGGGAACAAAAAGTGGACAGATGCCAGTAAGTGATTCGGTGGAACCAATAATAAGATATCCATCGTCAGCCAGACTACCTGCCAGTTTATTGAAGAGTTTTTTCCTATCTTGCAAAGTGAAATAGATTGCTACATTTCGACAAAAAATAATGTCAAATTTACCTAAGCCGGTAAAGGGCAGCATCAGGTTTAGTTTTCTAAAATTGACCATGGCCCGTATCTCATCTTTAATTTTCCAGGAATCCCCAAATAAAGTGAAATGTTTTTGCAGAGTTTGTTTGGGCAGGCCTCGTTCAATCTCAAATTTATTGTATTTTCCATAGCTTGCCTGTTGAATAGCATTGTCAGAAATATCAGTACCAAGCAGCTTGAGATTGAAATTGTCAATTTGCGTTCCAAGCAATTCTCGAAGGGTCATGGCAATAGAATAAAGTTCTTGGCCGGTGGATGAGGCAGAACTCCATATCTTAAGATGAGTCTTTATGCGTGGGGAAGCAGGGGTCCTGGCATCTATGAGTTCAGGAAGGATTTTATGCCTTAAAAGTTCAAAAGGACTGTTGTCACGGAAAAAAAGGGTTTCATTGGTGGAGATAGCATCAATGACCCGTCTCTCTAGGATTTTTCCAGCATCTCGTTTTATTTTGTCATAGAGTTGCCTGTAATTTATACAACCTAGCTCTTCGGCAATGGGACTCAGTCTGGTCTCAAAAAGATATGATTTGCTCTGATCTAAATATATCCCTGAAATGTCGTGGATATATTGAGCTATGATTTTCAGCTCTTCAGCTGTGATTTTGAGCATAAGTTAGCGTGTCAATTCGTAGTTGAGTTCAGAATAATAGAAGATAATAATACATATTAACGAGTTGTTTTGACAATTTCATCTGCTATTTTGTTGAGTGGTGCAATAATATCAGCCAATCCAGTTGTAATGGGGGCTTTTGGCATACCAAAAACAACACAGGTTGCTTCATTTTGGGCGATAATTGTAGCCCCTTTTTGTTTTAAGATTTCAAGTCCTTTTGTTCCGTCAGAACCCATCCCTGTCATAATAACGGCTGTTGTACGACCGACATAGTAGTCACCAACTGAGCGGAACAGGTAATCAGCCGAAGGGCGGCAGGAATTCTCCGGTGGATCATTGGTGATTTTTATCTGTCTGTTACTTCCGTCGGCACTTGCAACAAGCTTCATCTGTTTCCCGCCTGGTGCGATATAGACGGTATTCGCCTTGATTGATTCGCGGTCTTCACCCTCTTTTACAGTGAGTGCACATTTTGCATTCAGGCTGTTAGCCAGAGATTTTGTGAAAACTGGGGGCATATGTTGCACAATAACGATGGGAACGCCA
>JAOZKX010000382.1 GCA_029935135.1 Desulfocapsa sp. | reverse complement strand
ACGTCGTCCCGCTTTTATGGCTGTCATGATGATTACCATGTTTGGTAGTGTTTTCGGAGTAAAACGAGGAGCTACATGGATCTCTCTTTTAATGATTGTTCTCTTTACAGGTGGTTTTATCTCAACTTTCAGATCATGGAAGAAACAGGACGAGGAAGCCCTTGAAAAAGAATTGGAAAAAGTTAAAACTTCACTTTCCAGTGAAATCAAACGACTTGTGGCTGATGTACAACGAGAAAAGCTCTCTGTTTTTTCTGCCTATTTCAATGATCTAAGCAAACGACTGAATAAAGAAACAGAGGATCTGCTCAAAGAGACCATGCAGGGAAAACAGGATCTATTAACCAAGGAAAAAGATGCATTACGAGCACGGTTGAAAAATATTGATCAACAATCCAAAGATATATCTGTAGTCGATCGTGAAATTTCAACCCTTGGACAAACTGCCGCTGAAATCGGAAGAGAAGGAAAACTCTTCCTTCAGGAAGGTTTGAGAAAGATTACAAAAACGGAGAATGATTCAGCAAAAGATAAAACTGAAACCTCAAACAGAAAACCACGAACAAGAACTATCACCAGAAGGGCTTAACCTTCACTCCATAAGCAAAAGAAACCATCGAGTATAATTATGATCACTGTCGGTATAGACCTTGGAACCACCTTTTCACTTATAGGCCAGATTAATGTCCACGGCGTGCCCGCCCTTTTTCCAGACTTTCACGACACGAACCAGTTCAGGACTCCTTCTGTTGCCTATGTTGGCCCTGATGGCTGCCTGGTTGGAGATGTACTGGAAGATATGCTTGAAGATGAACCGGAAATGAATGTAATCCGCTTCCCAAAATTGCAGATGGGAAATCAGGGTGAAGAGGCCATTGTTTTTAAGGATCATGAAGAAAGAGAGTGGACTGCAGAGGCTGCCTCAGCCCTTATCCTGAAAAAACTGCAAAAAGATGCTGAGGCTTTCACCAACGACACCATTGAAAGTTGTGTTATTGCGGTACCAGCCCAATTTAACGACGCCCAACGGCGCGCTACCCGTGATGCTGGTAAAATTGCAGGTTTGAATGTAACAAAACTTGTGGAAGAACCTGTTGCCGCGGCGACATATTACGGTATCGATGCAAAAGAGAGTGAACAAACTCTCTTTGTTTATGACCTTGGTGGTGGAACCTTCGATGCCTCTATTCTGCAGACCTCTCCTGACGGCCTCTATGTTCTGGCCACAGAGGGAAGCAATAAAATAGGGGGCAAGGTTTTTGATGAAGCAATTATGAATTTTATTGCCCAGGATTTTGAGCAGTGGCACAACATCAATCCACTGACAGACCCAGCCACCAGGATGATACTGAGAAAATTTGCCGAACAGGTAAAAATCAAGCTCAGTAAACCTGGCAGTGGCAAAGTTAAAAAAACATTGCTGCTTGCAGGGAAAGCCCACGACTTTCTTATGACCAAATCTCAATTTGAGAAACTCATTGCACCATATATTGATGCCTCTATTGAAGTATGCAACAAATGTCTGGCCGGTAGTGCCCTTGACTGGAGTCTGATAGACAAAGTCCTGCTTACCGGTGGCTCCACACTTATTCCAGCAGTCCATGATCGCATTAACAAAGAGACAGGGAAAAATGCCAATCAGATTTTCATGCAACAGCCGCATCAGGCCGTTGCCTTTGGAGCAGCAATAATCGCAGCAGATTGCGCAGGCGGCACAGAGGACGATGGAAATGCAACAGTTATCCAGCAAATAGCCTCTTATGATCTTGGAATGCGCATTTGGAACAGGGAGACAGGGGCACCGGATATCAAAGTATTAATCAAACGCAACTCTCCCCTCCCTGCAAAACATACAGCCACTTTCTACACCAACCGTGAGGATCAGAAACGGATGGTCTTTGAACTGTGTCAGTCACGGGAAGGAGATGAAGGTGATACCAGCCTTGGCCACTTTGCATTTCAGATAGATCATCCGAAAAAAAATTACCCTTTGGAAATCACAGTGGAATATGACACCGAAGGGCTGGTTAAAGTGACTGCCTACGATCCACGCACGGGAAAAGAGATCAAACAACTGATGGAAGACACACAGCAGGACAGCGGCTTTTCTGATATCATGCGCCAGCGGGAATACTTACTCAATCTGCGTATCAACGAATAGTGAGCTTGAGTGGTAATCAAGTATGTTATTATCGAGCATATAAAAAAAACATTTTTTACCACTGGCCCTGGAGTTCCTTTTTGAGTGCATCTCTCACTTGGCTGGGATAATCCTGGGAAAGATACCAGACACCTTCAGTTTCTGAGAATCTCAATCCACGATTTTTAGCCGACAGATCAGTACGAAGAAGGAAAATAATGTCACTACTTGCCCAGGGATGCCTGTGCCAATAGTGATGCCCGGTGATATCAAAGCCCCTTACATCCTGACCAAAAGAAAAATCTATTATTTCAACATTGTTTATTTTGTTATTCAAAATAAACTCTTCTTCCTTTGCTTCTGCTTTTCTTGTGCCTATTCGATCCGTTCCCCCCATGACTATTTTGGCGGAAGACAATGCATTATCAGCATCTGAGACTGTAACCACTACCTGCTGAGCCATTTCACTGATTGCGGGAAGTCTCTCAAGAAATCGATCCACCGACACATCGGCCGCAGTAAAAAGGATGGTCCCTATTTTGAATGTGTTTTTTAATTCTCTGGGACTTAGCAGAGGATGATTCTGGCGCATTTCATGTATCGCCTTGGAAACAAGTTTTCCCCCTGCACTATAACAGATTACATTAATATGTTTAACTTTGGTGTGTTTTGCCAGAAACTCTATCAGGG
>JAOZKX010000053.1 GCA_029935135.1 Desulfocapsa sp. | reverse complement strand
TGCGGCACCCTGATAAGCGATGGTGGAGAAATAATAGCGGTCACAGAGGACGATTTTTCCACTGTTGAGTGCAGGAGCGAGAAGTTGATCGACATGTTCCCGGCGGTCGGCAAGAAACAGCTCTAGCTCTTCTTCTTGACTGACAGAATCACGGTTAGAATAGAGTGCACGAATCTGTTGGCCGTATTGTCCTTCCGTGGGCTCACGACTGGTAATAACAGGCAGATTCTGTTGCTGAAGGCTGTCTGCTAGTAACTGCAGTTGTGTTGATTTCCCTGTTCCGTCGGTTCCTTCGAATACAATAAGGAGCCCTGTTCTTTGCGCCGTCATAGTTTATCCTAAATGAGCTGCAGCATTTTTATTCTTGTTACGATTTCCCGCAATAGTGTAAGCAAGTTCTGCGGCGGCGACAAGGCTTTTTATGTCGGCCACTCCGGTTCCTGCAATATCGTATGCTGTGCCGTGATCGACTGAAGTACGAACAATTGGCAGGCCGAGGGTAACATTCACACCGTCTGCAAAATGTAAGAGCTTAAAAGGGATCAAGCCCTGGTCGTGATACATGCATATCACACAATCATATTCACCTTGAGCAGCCTTAACAAAGATGGTGTCAGGAGGGAAAGGGCCCTGGAGATCCATACCCATTTCGTTGGCTTTGTTGACTGCCGGGATAATCATTTTTTCTTCTTCATCTCCAAACATCCCGTTTTCACTGGCATGGGGATTCAGGGCGGCAACCGCAATTTTTGGTTTGAGCAGGCCGAAATCGAGCTGCAGGCTGTTATAAGTTGTTTGGAAAAGTCTGATGAGTAACTCTTTTCCAAGAAGCCCGGGCACATCTGCAATACCACAATGGATGGTTGCCAGGGTAACTCGAAGCGTTTTTCCAGCCATCATCATGACGGGATTGTCAGATGAGGTGAGTTCGGCAAGCATCTCAGTATGTCCCGGGAAGCAGTGGCCACTTTCCTGTAGGGCTTCTTTAGAGATAGGACAGGTACAAAGGGCAGAAAAAAAGGACTGCTGGATTCCATGGACCGCTTTAATAATCGCGTCGGCCATTGCAAGCGCTGTGGCTTTGCCTGGCCGGCCAGGCTGAATTGCATCCAGGGAAAGGCTGGAAGTTTCCAGTAAGGAAAGATAATTGCATGCTGTCTGAACGGTATCACCTGCCTGCCAAGGGACGATCTGTATGTTTATTCTTAATCGTTCAGCATAATAACGAAGAGTCGTCGCATCGCCGACAACGACAGCTGGGGGGCGCAATGAAAGCGAGGGGTCGGAGAAGTATTTTAGAATGATCTCAGGCCCTATGCCTGCAGGACATCCCATGGTTATGGCTAATGGCAGCATGGTTTTTATCAGTTATAATGGCAGTTGATCGATAAATAATGGTTGGCTAAATATGATGGCGTCGTAAAAACTCTTCACCTGCTTCGTTGCTGCATTTTTTGTTTAATTACGATGTACCCTAGTACACCGAAATAAAACAAAAAATACGCGCCTCGCATCTGAAGTTTTTTAATTAGCCATCTCTCATTGACCTTTTTACGAGGTTATCAAATATACATGTATATTAAAAAGCGCAAAATTCAAAGCAATTGGGTAAATGTTCAATCGTGGTTTTATCATTAGTGTTGATCACTATGGAAACAACATCAAAACGGCAGGTATGGTCAAGGAGATTATTGCGTGTTAGATAATCCAGGGCAATTTTTGAGAGCTGCATCTGTTTTCTACCGGTAACTGCTTCAAAAGGCTGACCATATTGCAGGCTATTCCTGGTCTTTACTTCGACGAAAACCAGACATTCCCCTTCTTTGGCAATGATATCAATTTCTCCACTTTTTTGCCTGTAATTTCTGGTAATGATGGAAAAGCCATGTTGCTGCAGAAAATGTACTGCCAGCTCTTCACCTTTTTTGCCCAGGGCGATGCGATCCTTAGACATATTCAGTTACCCCCTTAAAGCTATGTCTATGGAATGGACATATGCCATGTTCCTGTATGGCAGTTCGATGTTGCAGGGTGGGATATCCCTGGTTTTTAATAAAGTTGTAGGCAGGGTAGCGTTCGTGGAGACTGGCCATGATACGGTCCCGTGTAACTTTTGCGGCAATGGACGCGGCGGCAATGGAAGCTGACCTGTTTTCTCCTTTAATAAGCGGTTGCTGGGGAGTTGGGTGGGGGATGGGGAACTTGCCATCAACCAGGAGGAAATCAGGCAAAGATTTCTGTTGTTCAAGGTCTTCTACTGCGCGTTTCATGGCAAGCAGAGAGGCCTGGAGAATATTTATTTTATCTATGGTCTGATGGGAGACCGTACCTATACCGATATGGGCAGGTATATCGCAGAGATACTCAAAAAGATACTGTCGCTTTTTAGGGGAGAGTTTTTTTGAATCAAGAAAGAGAGAGTGTGAGCATGTTTGCGGAAGGATAACAGCGGAGGCAAGAACGGGTCCTGCAAGTGGTCCTCTTCCGACCTCATCAAGTCCGGCAATTACAGAAAATCCATTTTTCTGCAGAAGGCGTTCGAGATGAAAGTTGTCTTTTTGTTTGGAAACAGGCAGGGAAAGGACATAATCCTTTCCCTGCTCTTGTGAACTGTTTGTCTGCTTCCTAGCGGACAAAACCGCGCTCGCGGATACGTGCGGCCTTACCTTTTCTGCTGCGGAGATAGTAGAGACGGGAACGACGAACACGACCACGGCTGACAACTTCAATCTTTTCAATTCGTGGGTTGTGCAGGGCAAATGTTTTTTCAACACCAACACCATGGGACATTTTGCGAACAGTATAAGAAGCTCCCATCAATGCTTTTTTGCGTTTGATAACAACGCCCTGGAAGATCTGTACTCGTTCTTTACTGCCTTCAACGATGCGGATATGAACTTTTACAGTGTCGCCGGGTCGAAAATCAGGATGATCCTGACGCATCTGTTCCAATTCAATTCTGTCAATAATTGTACTCATAATAGTATTCCGTTAGTTATCGGTTATGGTTTATCTACATTAAAGTTTATTGTTCTCTGTTGCCAAGCAGTCGATCCAGTATGATCGATACTGCCGAGCGTACAGAAAGATGATTATATCCTGTATCTCCGCCTACAGGAGGCAATGTGTAATCTGCCATCTTCATTACCTGCGGAGCCAGTCCATGAGCTGTGCCGAAGAGGAGAAGGATGGGTGCATCTTTCCCGATTCGATCTCTTGCTTCTTCATAACTCAGACTGTTTTCCTGTTCCTGGGCACTTGTAACAAATATCAGCGGCGTACTGCCCTGATTTTTCTGAACAAGGTCAAGTACACTGTCCAGACTGTCCACTACACTGATAAGTTCAAGAGCTTCTTTACGGGCAGGATTGTATGTTGAGCCATGCCCGCTTTTCCAATGCTCAAGTATCTCGTTTACCAGTGTGTGCTGGTCTGTATACGGGGTGACAATATAATAATTGTCAACACCAAATGTTTTTGCAGCCCTTGCAATATCGTGAATGTCCAGATTGGTTACAGCTGAACCGATCGTTTCACCCACTTTGTTGATAACAGGATGATGAACAAGGACGATATCTAAGCCTCTTTTGTTCATGCTCATTGTACCTGCTGCAATACTTGTATATCCTTCCACAGTTGTTGTTTCTTCAACAGTTTAATCTCTGTCTTTGTAAACAGTACCTTTGCCAGAAGATCAGGGCGCCGATCCATGGTTCTCTTTACAGATTCCAGGAATCGAGACTGTTCAATGTTTCCATGGTTCCCGGAAAGCAGAACCTCAGGGATCTCCTCACCTGCAAAAACTCTGGGTCTGGTATATTGAGGATGTTTCAGTAAGTGTCTGCTGAATGTATCTTTTTCAGCAGAATCAGCACATCCTAGAACCCCGGGCAATAACCTGGTGACCGAGTCAATAATCACCATGGCTGCAAGTTCGCCACCGGTGAGAATATAGTCACCTATGGAAATTTCATCATCAACACTGGCTGCTCTGAATCGTTCGTCAACACCTTCGTATCGACCACAGACAAGGATGAGATGTTCTTCTCTGCTGAACTCTTCAGCAATCTTTTGATTGTACTGTCTTCCCTGGGGGGAGAGGAGTATAACCCGTTCTTTGACCGCTTCCTTTTTAACAGAGTCAAGTGCTGCCGTTAAGGGTTCAGGTTTCATCACCATTCCCTCTCCGCCTCCAAACGGTCGGTCATCCGTCATGGAGTGTTTATCCAGGGCAAAGTCCCGAATATTGGTAATGGAAATCTGAACCTGTTGTTTTTCCCGTGCCCGTCGAATAATCGACTCATTTAAGGGCGATTCCAACAGGTCTGGAAAAATAGTCAGTATGTCGAAAATCACCGACTCTTATTCCCTGCCAAACTCACTGGAGTTAATGTCCAGTAGTCCCGGGGGGGGGCAAATCGTGATTTTCGTAGTATCCCGTTGCACTATCATACCGGGAATAAGGGGGATAAGGATTTCCTCATCTCCATCCAGTACAACCAGTATATCCTGAGCACCATTATCAAAAAAAGAGTCGATCCTGCCCAGAGCCTGTCCGTTTTCGGTAACAACCTGCAACCCTTCCAGCTCGTGGAGATAATAATCATCGCCACTGAGTTTTGGTAGTGCATCTTTGCTGACGAGGACTCCGTAGCCACAGAGTCCCTCAGCACTGTTGCGATCATTTACCCTTTGCAGGGAAATGATAACCTCTTTACTGGTTACTCGTGCTCTTGCCACAGTATACGGGGGAGATAATTTCCCATCTTCTGAGACTAAAGTAAACTGTTTGTAATGTGCAAAATTTTCAGGTTGCCCAGAAAATGAGAGAACCTTCACTTCACCCTTGATACCATGGGCCTTAGTGATTTTCCCGATCAGCACATAATCCTCTGCTGGAAAGAAAAACTGTTTCGCCATCGCTTCCCCAGAGTTATTCCAGGATATTGAGCCGAGACTTTTTGTCTTCTTTTCCAGCAGCAGCAGACAGCAGAGAACGCATGGCCCGTGCTGTTCTGCCCTGTTTCCCGATCACTTTCCCAAGATCATCCTTGTCAACAGCAAGATCAACGATAAGGGTGTCATCTTCCTCTGTAACAGTGACCTGTACAGCGTCCGGGGTGTCAACCAGTGCCTTAGCAATAAAAGTGATCAATTCCTGCATATCTCTACTCAGCAGCTGCAGGAGCTTTTTTAATCAGGCTCTTTACAGTGGTAGAAGGTAAAGCACCTCTGCCAAGCCAGTCCTGCAGTTTGGTGTCATCAATTTTGATAACAGCAGGGTCTTGAAGAGGGTCGTATGTTCCTACGATATCGAGAAATTTACCATCACGTTTGTTTTCGCTGTCTGCTACAACTATACGATAGTAAGGTTTCTTCTTTCTGCCAAATCTTGTTAAACGAATTCGAACTGCCATTCCTGGTATATCCTCCGGTTAAGTAGAGTCTCAATGGACTCCGTAATCAGGCTTATGCCCAATGTCTCAGCTGGTAATGCTGAAAATTAATTGTTATTTATCTGCGCATGCCTTTTGGCATTTTCCGTCGTTTTTTACCGGTGACGAGACCCGGTTTGCCACGCATTTTCTTCATCATCTTCAGCATGGCGGAATAGCTTTTAATGACGCGGTTTACATCGGCAACGGCAGTACCAGAGCCTGTGGCAATGCGCTGCCGTCTGCTGCCATTTATAATTTTATGATTGTGCCGTTCCTTTTTTGTCATAGAGCGGATGATGGCTTCTGTTTTGGCAAGCTCTTTTTCATCCGGCTTAGGAGCGTCTTTTAACTGTTTAAGCTTGTTGATTCCAGGAATCATCCCCATGATCTGTTCCAGGGAGCCCATTTTCTTAATCTGCTGGATCTGTTCCAGAAAGTCTTCCAGAGTGAATGTGGATTGCCGTAATTTTTTGGCAAGCTTCTTCGCTTCTTTCTGATCAACGACAGACTCAGCTTTTTCAATCAGGGTAAGAACATCACCCATGCCGAGAATTCTGGAGGCTATACGGTCTGGATGGAAAATTTCCAGGGCATCAAGCCCTTCACCGACACCAACAAATTTAATGGGTTTACCGGTAACATTTTTAATGGAAAGAGCGGCACCGCCACGGGCATCACCCTCCATTTTGGTGAGTACGACACCAGATATCTCAAGATCCTGATTGAACTTGTCGGCAACAGTAACTGCGTCCTGTCCGGTCATGGAGTCAGCTACAAAAAGAACCTCCGATAAAGGAACAGCATTCTGAATTTCTTTGAGCTCACCCATGAGCTCTTCATCCACATGCAGACGACCGGCAGTGTCAAATATAAGTGTGTCGTAGCCGTTGGCATCAGCACTAGCCATCGCTTGACGACAAATGTCCACTGGTTTCATATCTGTGGAGGACGGATGAACAGGGACGCCGAGTTGCTCACCAAGGATAGTCAATTGCTCAATTGCAGCAGGGCGATAAACATCTGCGGGGACAAGGTATGGCTTTCTACCTTTGCCTTGCAACATTTTGGCAAGTTTTCCAGAGGTGGTCGTCTTTCCAGAACCCTGTAGGCCTGCCATCAAAATTGTCACAGGCTGTCTGCCGTCCAGACGCAGCAGTTCAGTCGTTCCACCCAGAAGCTCAACAAGCTCTTCGTGGACAATTTTTATAACCTGCTGGCCCGGGGAGAGTTTCTTAGTGACCTCAATGCCAATGGCTTTGTCAGTTATTTTTGCAATGAAATCCTTAACAACCTGAAAATTAACATCGGCTTCAAGAAGAGCCATGCGAACTTCCCGCATGGATTCCTTGATGTTTTCTTCAGTTAATTTACCGGTTCCACGGAGTGTTTTAAAAACATCTTCCAGCCGGTCTGTTAGATTGTCAAACATAATGTATTGGCTATGTTGTAAGCGTTAGTGTCAAATGACTTGTTGTGTTGCTCTATATAAATACAGCTTTTGTTGAGTTCTATTTGCACAAGAGAAGAGCCCAACAAGAAAAATCTAATCGAAAAACTATGAAAAATACTTAAAAAAATAAATCCTGTCAAGGAGCGAACGCTGATATAGTGAAAAAAATGCTATTTTGTGCTTTCCATGTGGATAGTTTTCACGAATTTCGAAAGCTATTCTTGAGATGTTTGTAAAATAAAGCTATCTTCTGAGTACAAGTTGCTATGTTTTGTTTCTATTTATTGGTATCCCATACATAATAGAGCCACTAAAATGAAATAACTTGTTTAAATACAGTATGCAAATATATACCGTTAAAAAAGCTATCAAAAGTTTGGAGTCCTTATGAGGAAGATTAAGTCTGGTTGGACCTTGCAAAAGCGAATGCAGGGATTGATCATTTTTTCTATAGCCATTGTTTTACTTGTAGTGGGATTCGGATCCTGGAAGATTCGTCGATTTCATAACTATAATATAGATATCCAGAATTCATCTGTACTGCTACAGGAAAATCTCAAACAAAATTTTGACGCTTCCCGACTCCTTGGTTCCATTCATTCCAATCTGCGTTTGTATATGCAGTCGGCAGCCGATTCTGTGCTCATCACTATTCGCAGTGACACAACTGCCCTGAGTAATACGCTGCCTGAAGAATATGAAAGAGACCTTGCCCATCTCCAGGAAATAATCGATGTTCTGGCCATCCGCATGAAGAGTCTTCAGGAGAATAACGAGAAGGTCTTTGAGGCTGAGAAGTTAATTTCTCTTGCTTTGGGACAAAATTTGGCAAGAATACCGCAAGATCTCGCCTATCAGCTTATTCCCATTGTGAGTAAGGCAAAAACCCGTCACCAGGAGATTTACATCTCCACCCTTATTTCCGGACAGATGAATCAGATAAAGGCGGGGCAGTTGAAGATTGCCGAGAATCTCACTTCAGTGGAAAATGAACTGGATTCAATAAGCAATCGTCTTCCAGATAATCAAAAAAAGATACTTCGTGAATTGCAAAATGCTTTTTATGATCTGGATGAAGCCAGTGGCACTGTCGCTGCTATTCGGCTGGTTACTTTAAAAACCGAAGAGGAAATCATCACAACTGTTGATTTGCTGAAAAATGGTATAGCAACGGATTCACTCTATAAAAACGAATCATCTTTCGCTCTTATGCAGGAAGGTATGGAGATGGCAAGAAAGAACCTCCTGTATCTTGTGGCCACGCTAACCTTTCTTGCTCTCCTTTTCACTGTCACCAGTTTGATTATCAGTAAACATATGATTGCCCCCCTTGTTGACTTTGTTGCCCTGTTGAGAAATCTGGGTCGCATGATGGCTGGGCAGCATGAAAGCGGAAGTTCTGATGCTGCTCGTATGCAGCAACTTTCGTATTTTATTCAAAATCGTCGAGATGAAATTGGAGAAGTTGCTCATGCTATTAAAGATATGCTCTCCAATATGCAGGCGATTTCATTTTTCCGCAAAACAATTGAGGCAGATGAGAGCACCAGCGAAATCTATGAACGGCTTGCTCGTATTTTTGTAGAAAAACTCCATCTGGACCGATTTGTTATTTATGAGAAACTGCGCGGACAAAATTCCATGGAGCATGTGTTAAGTTATCCGGCTGATTTAAAAAATGATTTGCCTGAATTTTCTGTTGCTAATAATTGCAGGGCTAAGCGAACAGGTGCTGTGGTCACTTCCTATGATGATCAGTATATCTGTAATCTCTACCCATTTCAGGATTGCCTGGATCATTACTGTATTCCAATGATTGTTGGCGGGCATGTGATAGGGGTGGTTCAGTTTCTCTTTTCCATGGATATGAGTGAGGAGGAGAAAAGCCTGGCCCGTGACCATATTGCTGAAGCGCAGAATTTTATTGCAGAAACCCTTCCTGTGCTGCAGTCTAAACATCTGGCGGCAGAGCTTGAAGAGATGGCCACCAAAGATCAGTTGACAGGGCTTTTTAATCGACGCTATCTGGAGTCGTCGCTGGACCAGATTGTGGCGGGTGTACGTCGCCGCGGCACGAATCTTGGCGTTTTGATGTGTGATCTTGATTTCTTCAAACAGGTTAATGATACCTACGGTCATGATGCAGGTGATGCCGTCCTCAGTCAATTGGCCCAGGTTCTTCTCAATGCTGTACGCAGCGCTGATTTAGTGATTCGTTTTGGTGGTGAAGAATTTATCATTCTCCTTATGGATTGTGAAAAAGGAAAAGCCATAGGTATTGCAGAAAATATCCGTCAGGCCGTGGAGAATCACAAGTTCCAGACAGCCGGCCAGGTAATACAGAAAACTACAAGTATCGGGGTCACTGAATTTCCTTCCTCAGAGACACAGGGTATCTGGGAGGCTATCAAATTTGCCGATGTAGCCCTCTATAACGCCAAGGAAAATGGAAGAAAT
>JAOZKX010000381.1 GCA_029935135.1 Desulfocapsa sp. | reverse complement strand
GAACAGTAAGTTACTCGGATGTTGAAGGGGGTGTTGCAGACTCTTTTATGACAGATGGCGGAAACAATATCAATTCTGATCCACTGTTTGTCGATACTGCAGGAGTTCCTGACGGGTGGGATCTGCGTCTGCAGATCACTTCCCCCTGCATCGAAGCGGGAGATAACAGCGCACCATATCTTACAGCTGTGGATCTGGATGGTAATCCGCGAATAATAGATGGAGACCATAGCGGAACGGCCATTGTTGATATGGGGAGCTACGAGTGGTTTAAAAGTGGCTTTTCCTGGACCATGTTTATGCCTTCAATTATAGGGATGGGCAAATAGACAGTTTTTGAAAAAAACCAAAAGTGTCTTGGCAAACTCCCTGCGGAACGAATCGGTTCGGCAGGGAGTTTGTGCGTTTCAGAGACTGGACTATAGAGCGAAACTGGAAACAAATGTAGTGAAGGAGTTGTAGGCGATGAAATAAGTTCACCAGCAGTTGATTTTGTTAGGGGAAAAAAGTCTGTTTTTTATTAAATAGACACTTTCTTGGTATAATTCAATTCACTATGTTTGTTTTTTTAAGAAGATCGATCCTTTTAAAGTTTATTTTGTATAGCAATAGGAGCGTTTGATGCGGCAGGTTATTGAGGAAAGCGAGTTGTTTGGCGGTATGGCATCGGAACATCTCGATGAAATAGAAAAACTTGCAGTCAGCAAACAGTATGGGCGGGGAGAAACAATATTTTTTGAAGGAGATCCCGGTGATGGCTTTTATATGGTTGGCACAGGGAAGGTGAAGATTTTTAAGATATCCCCGGCTGGTAAGGAGCAGATCCTCCATATCTTCGGCCCCGGAGAGCCCTTTGGAGAGGTACCTGTCTTTCATGGACAGCCTTTTCCGGCAAATGCAACCACCCTTGAAAAAACCACGCTATTATATCTGCCTCGGAAGGATTTTGTTACCCTTGTCCATAACATTCCGTCGCTTGCTCTGAATATGCTGGCCGTACTCTCCATGCGTCTGCGTCGTTTTGCTACCCAGATTGAAAACCTCTCTTTAAAAGAGGTTCCGGCAAGACTTGCCGGGTATCTTCTTTATCTTGCCGAAGAACAGGGGAATAAGAAACAGGTTGAACTGCAGATCTCAAAGGGGCAGCTAGCAAGCCTTCTGGGAACTATCCCGGAGACGCTGTCCCGAATATTCAGTCGTATGAGTGATGAGGGGCTGATACAGGTGGATGGGAAAACAATACGCTTGTTGGACCGGGATGAGTTAAAGCGCAAGGGCTAAACCTGGTAAAGAGGAAGAAAGCCAGGATTCAACTCAGGAGTAACATCTTAAATATATCGATTAATTGGACGCACCTTTTTCCCAGCGATGTAATCGTATTGTTCAACTGAAAAAAAGGCGATGGTCTCAGGTGATCTAGAGAGTGACCTCTTTCAGAATTGCCTGGTAAATCTTTGGACCAATTCCTTTGACCTTCATCAGGTCTTCGCTGTTTTTGAAATCGCCATGTGCTTTTCGATAATCAATGATCGCTTCAGCTTTCTTTTCACCAATTCCGGATAAACTGGCCAGGTCTTCTTTACTTGCTGTATTGATGTTCATCGCTGCCATGGCAATGTTTACTGTAAAGAAAAGCATGGCGACCATAAGGATAAGAATTTTCTGCATTGGAAATCTCCTGTAAAATAGATTGATAAAAAAGTTTTTGATTACATGCAATAATCCTATCATTAAAAAATAGTGAGATTCAATGTAGGCATCTCTTTTTTTTAGTGAATTGATGTAGTGGAAGAGATGATCTCCTTGACTTTTAATCTTTTTTGTCGATAATTAAGTGTAGATGCGGTGGGTCAATTTGAAACATGTTTTTCTGTAGTCATCTTCGATGCCTGCATTTACCCGCGAATATACTATTCTATTGTTGACAGGAGAAAAAAATGAAAAAATTGCTTATGGGAATTGGTGTGATGTCTGTGTTGCTTAGTGGAGCGCATGCTGCTCTGGCAGCAGATAAGGTAGTAATTGTACCTCTTGGTGGAAGCAAGGCTGCTGCATTTGAAAATGTGAGTCACCGTTATAATATTTCAGGAACTACATTTCAGGCTTCCAGGAAATATGGCCAGTTCGAAGGGAATGGCTGGGAGGTAAGTGGAATAGAGCCTTTTATGTTCTATGTAATGGGTCAGATCCCCTATGGTCTTGCCCATAATAAGGATGGCGGTAATATGAGCTTTGTTGCTTCTGTGCATCTTCCTGATGGAGCATCATTGGGGCATGTTGGTGCTGCAGTTTGTTCTGAAGATGAGACCCTGACTGATCACAATATTGGACTCAATTTGATGAAAACAGATATGGTAAATGGATCTCAGTCGACTATTCGTTCATACACGATAGAGAGCACTGCTTGCAATGTGGTTCAGGGAGGCGACGGGATGATGGTGATGGATATTGTCAATAATGATCGATATGTCTATGAATTCAGGGTGGAAAATGTGGAAGGTGGTGAGTGTTTTTATGTCCCTCCAACGCCTCCTATTGTTATTGGGTATTATGATTGTGACGATCGCCGGGTGCGGCTTCAGTATGCCACCATTGAGTATACCACGAACGATATAGTAAAATAAGTAGAATACAAAGAGTATAACAACTTCATTTAAGCAGCCATTGTTTTTGGTGTTTTTTACCAGGGATAATGGTTGTTTTGTTTTTGCTACAGTATTAGATTTTTCTTATCCTCCTCTTCTTCCTGTTTGCTGAAACAATATCATCCCAATGGCTCAGGCCTTTCCCGTCAAAGGAACCGCAATAATCTGTTTCAGATTACTTTTCAGTTTCAGTCGACGGTTGCTGATG
>JAOZKX010000380.1 GCA_029935135.1 Desulfocapsa sp. | reverse complement strand
CAATTCAAAGCATCCCGTAAATAAAACCAGTAATTATTCCAAGTGCGCCTATGAGGATAAGCAGATCCATTTTTTTTTTTCTCTATTCAATTTCCTGTGGGTGGTAAAAAAAACCTACACGACTGAGATCCCAACCGGTTCGTCAAGCACCTCACCAATACAGATTGCTGCCTGTACCCCGTTCTGATGCAATTTCGACAACATTTCATCCGCTTGGCTCTTGGGAACAGAAAACAATAATCCCCCGGAAGTCTGGGGGTCATAGAGGAGCTCATCCTCGTGCCTTGAAAGAGTGATCTGCATATCAAGGACATGTTTTGCAACCATCTCTCTGTTTGCCTTATTACTGCCGGTTGTTTCACCTTTTTTGTACATATCCAGGGCGTACGGATAAAAGGGAAGATTCTTGTGGTTGACTACGATTCTGGCATCAGCACCATGTGCGACTTCAAGGAGGTGGCCGAGAATGCCAAATCCGGTAATGTCAGTGCAGGCATGAAGATCAAATTGCAGTGCTGTTTCCATGGCTTTGTCATTCAGCTCTGCAAGAGAAGGTAAAATTTCTTTTTCCAGCTCTTTAAACGGTAATTTTCCTGAACGCACCGCATTAAAAAGAACCCCGGAACCAAGTGCTTTGGTCAGGATAAGTGCATCACCCGGGAGAGAGCCGGCATTGGTGATGATACGATCAGGATGAATCACGCCATTGACACAAAGGCCATATTTGGGCTCCTCGTCATCAACCGTGTGACCGCCGACCAGACACGCTCCAGCCTCCATAACCTTGTCGTATCCGCCACGGAGAATATCTTTCAAAAACCCCATGTCAAGTTGCTTGGATGGAAACATCACAACATTGAGGGCGGTTACCGGTTTCCCCCCCATGGAGTACACATCGGAAATGGAATTTGCCGCAGAAATCTGGCCGAACCAGTATGGGTCATCAACGGGTGGAGTAATGAAGTCAACGGTGCTGATCATTGCGATTTCATCACTCAAACGATACACCGCTGCATCATCAGCTGTTTCTATGCCGACCAGTAAATTGGGATCATTTGGTGGGGTTAAACCTTCGAGGGCGTCCGACAGAGCCGTCGGACCAATTTTAGCAGCTCAACCGCAGGTACGGGCAAGACCGGTGAGTGTTTTTTTCTTAAAAAAGTCCATAGGCATCTCCTTCCTTTTTTTTAATCTGATTAGCACTTTAGAAATTGTTTCGGAGTCTACATTCACCGTTTGGTATAGTAAAATCCGATTGATTAGTTTTTATCTATCGTGTTATATTATACTTAAGCATGGCCAAACACACAGTCAAGGGTAGACAAAATCGAAACGAAACAACTAAAAACTTTTGTTGCAGTGTATAAGAGCGGCAGCTTCACAAGGGCATCAGAGATCCTTGCAACCAGTCAACCGACAATTAGTGAACAGATCAAGACATTGGAAAAGAAGCTTGGCTGTAAACTCTTTGACAGGTTGGGACGAACCATAAGGCCAACGAGCAAAGCAGAACTGCTTTTTCCTAAAGCCCTCAGTGTTCTAGAAGAAATTAATCTGCTGGAAGAAGAAATGGCCATGGAGGATCAATGTATTACCGGTGATCTTATCCTGGGAGCAAGCACAATTCCAGGAGCCTATATCCTGCCCCGCCTTGCCACTGCTTTCAAGGAGGAGCATCCTGAAATATCATTTGAAATCAGAATAGCCGATTCGGGAGAGGTTATTGGTTCAGTATTAAACCATGAGTTGCTGCTTGGAATTGTCGGCTCAAAAACGGCCTCTCCAAAACTCCAGTTTACTCCCTTCCTAGAGGATCAATTGGTCCTGGCTGCAGCGGTAAAACGCAATGTCAGCAGCACTGTTTCCATGAAAAAATTCTTAAAACTTCCATTTCTGCTGAGAGAAAATGGATCCGGGACAAGGAGATCCATGGAAGAGCTCGGTGCAAAAACTGGCTTTGCAACAGACCAGCTAAACACAGTGGCCGTCCTTGGCTCAAATGCTGCAATCAAGGAGGCGATTAAGGTAAATCTCGGAGTGTCCATACTCTCTCGTATTTCAATTCGTGATGAACTGGAGAATGGAAGGATAAAGGAGAGTAAAGTAAAGGGAGTCACAATGAAGAGGATGCTGTATGCTGTCACTCTGAAAAAACGAACCCTTCCAGTCTGTTATCGTGTTTTTCTGGCAAGGCTTCTGGATATGAAAAAGTGAGTTGTTGATTGATGGGTGAAATATTCTTTCTTCACGGGCTGGATTCTTCCGGCAAAGGGACCAAGGGACAGTGGTTTGCCAGGCACTTCCCGGAAGTGCGCATTCCGGACTTTCAGGGTGATCTGGCAACACGACTCAACGCCTTGGAGGCTTTGTGTCAGGGCTGTGACGATCTTCTCCTGGTGGGATCGAGTTTCGGTGGTCTTATGGCCACCTGCTTTGCCATACAGCATCCGAGTAGGTGCCGCTCCCTTGTCTTGCTGGCTCCGGCCCTGGATTTCCCGGAATTCTCGCCTCCAGAGGAAAAGATTGCCACTCCCACAAGTCTTATTGTTGGCAATCGAGATACTGTGACCCCACCGGACGGGCTGCATTTTTGAGAGAAAGACACCCCATCAAGTGGATACCCACGGATGTATCAATGAAGCTATAAGAGATATCGTCAAATCTGTTTCCGTTTTATTCCCAGGCAGTACGGACTGTCCAACTGGTAAACGCGCACTTTACGACTTCGCGGGAATTCCCTTTTGGCAATGGTTTTGAGCTGTTTTGTCAGATCAGCCATTGTTACTTGAAAGGTATTGTTTTCGTACCCTCGTTCCTGTATGGACAGCGTATCATCGTCGATTTTGATGATGGTGATA
>JAOZKX010000379.1:626-2884 GCA_029935135.1 Desulfocapsa sp. | reverse complement strand
GGTAAAGATGTAAGCCTGGGTGCCAAAACCCTTTCTTTTCTCGAAACACGCATGCTGCACTGGCCGGATTCCATGTTTACCTATCTTGTTGAAGACAAGATACTCTTCTCCTCTGATGCCTTTGGAGAACATCTTGGAACCAGTGAGCGCTTTGATGACGAAGTGGATCAGGCCATCCTTCTGGAAGAGCTGACCAAGTATTACGCCAATATCCTGACCCTCTATTCTCCACTGGTAAAAAAACTGATTGCCAAAGTCATAGATATGGGCCTTGAGATTAAGATGATTGCCCCGGATCACGGGGTTATCTGGCGTACGAATCCCAATATGGCCATAGAGGCCTATGACCGATGGAGCAAAGGGGAAACCAATGGCAAAGCTCTTGTAATCTACGACACCATGTGGCACTCAACTGAAGAGATGGCAAAACGGGTTGGAGCAGGACTGCAGGATGAAGGGATTTCCTATGAACTCCTTAACCTTCGCTACAATCATCGCAGTGATGTCATGCGTGAGGTCCTGAATGCCAGTGCCATTGTTCTTGGTTGTCCCACATTAAACAATGGCTTACTGCCGAGAATGGCAGGATTCCTGATGTATATGCGTGGACTCAGACCGCAAAATAAGATTGGCGCAGCATTTGGCTCCTTTGGCTGGTCTGGTGAATCCGTTAAACTACTCAATCAGGCCATGGACGACATGAAGTTTGATATCGTTGATGATGGACTGAAAGTCAAATATGTCCCCGAGGATGCTGATCTCGATGATTGTATAGCCCTTGGTCGTAAGGTTGGGCAGGCTGTAAATGCAGCAAAATCTACTGAATAAACAGGACGAGTTATGAAAATTCAAATTGATAAAAATGTTGTTGAGTTTGTACCGGAAAATGAACAGGAAACTTCTTCCATGGAGACACTGTGGCGAGTTGTAGTGGACTGTGCAGCCGAGAATAAGCGAATGACTGCCATTGGAGAGTATATCCCGAGCAAACAAAACCTTGCCCGCTTTGTTATCGAAGGTCTTTCTTCATCTACTGTCTATACCGAAGACAAAGCAGTGGAAGAGTGTACCGTTATCTGTACCACCTGCAACAAGTATATGCAGTTGAAGGGCGGAGACGCCGTCCCCGTTTGCTGTGGCCGTCCAATGGAAACAGCCGACTGATTCCAGCATTGCTATATTGAACGGGGAATGCCAACAAAGCATTCCCCGTTCGATGGGCTGAGTTACTTGTTCTTGCTCATGTACCCTTCTGCTGAGCAGCATTTCATCAGCTGGTTTTGACTGAGGACTTGTACTTAATTCACTTCTGCTTATCCTGAAAAAGGGATAGCGCTTTAAATCTTTTCAAGCAAATCAATTGTTTTTTCTGATTCTGTATTTCCTGTATTAACAGTACATTGTGGTTCAAACATAAGGACATGTACCTCTTCTTCAGCCACTGGCATATGCTCGACCCCCCTTGGAATAATGAAGAACTCTCCTTCAGCCAAACAGATATCTTTCTCTCTTAGCTTGATGGTGAGCTTACCTTTAATTACCATAAATAATTCATCTTCATTTTCATGTTGATACCAGACAAATTCACCTTTCAATTTAGCGAGTTTGACATATTGCTTATTGAGCTCACCAACCACTTTTGGTTCCCAATAATTGGAAAATAAAGAAAATTTTTGAGCAATATTTACCTTTTCCAAGTGCATCCCCTTTTTCATTTATGTGCCTCTATACGAAGCTCAGCTATTTGCTCTCCATGGAAGGGCGGGCTACTTCTCGATCTGAACATGTAGATGGGGTGAAAACAGTTAATCTTAACTATCTTCACTGTCAACAGGAAAGCCGCTGTCTTTGACCTGTGAACTGTAAAGATTTATGGCGGCAAGGGTAAGTGCGATCACAGATGGCCCTATGATTATCCCCCAGAAGCCAAAACTTGCAATTCCCCCAAGGATTGAGAGGAGAATGAGAATCTCATTCATGGTGTATTCAAAACCAAAGAGTTTTTTCAAATAACTGATAAAAATCAAGCGCAGGATATTGTCTATAAAAAATCCCATCACTGCCCAGGCAACAATCAAAATAATAACCACCTGTATATAATTTCCTGCTACAAGTTCAAGGGCAACCACGGGGACATAAACAAGCGCTGCTCCCACTATGGGAATCACAGAACAAAACCCGGACAAAACACCAAGGTAGACAGAATCATAGCCGCCAATAAAAAAACCAGCAAGAATGGCACGAAAGATAACCTGCTG
>JAOZKX010000379.1:0-616 GCA_029935135.1 Desulfocapsa sp. | reverse complement strand
ATTAGACCCTGTGCCACCATGTTAAAAAGGGTGCCATAAAATACCACAGATACGGTACCTGTGCATTCCCGGTACAGATATTTCTCATGTTCAAAACTGGTGGGCATAACACGCGCTGCAAAAGAGAGGATCTCTCTTCCGTTAAGATTAAAAAGAAAATAGAAAATCATAATCCAGAGAATCTGCACCACGATCCCGCCGGCACCTGAGGCCAGACCATTCACTGTTTTATATATGGCCTCCATGGAGATGCCCTTTAAAGCAGAAAAGCCCTCTGTTTTTAAGGTATCAAGAAAATTATGGAGAATGGGAATGGAATCTGTAAAAGCAACCGCTTTTTCCACCAGCTGCATGGTTATCTTTTTAACATTTTCAATATCGACCCCGGACATTTGTGTATAGGTCTCAGAAAGAAAATAGACAAAGGGAGCAAAAATCATACCAAGGAAAAAGAGGGTGAGAACTGTAGCGCCCAAAAAGCGACTATGTTTTTGGATAAAGGAAGGAAACGATGATTTTCTGAAAAGCTGAACCAGAGCAATAAAGGAATGACTGGTACAGAGGGAAAGAACTGCTGCAACCAGTATATAATGGAGATACGATGAAAAGATATAGA
>JAOZKX010000378.1 GCA_029935135.1 Desulfocapsa sp. | reverse complement strand
TGTAAGATAGCAGATGACTTTTAGAAAAGCAATTTGATAGAGGTTGATTTCAATCAATAGCCATGCTAAACATCATTCTTATACACTAACCGATCAACTCAGCCCATATATATTATCATGCTTGAACTTCGTTTTATAAGAGAGAATCTGGATCTTGTTCGTGAAAAGACCGCCTACAGGGGTCTTGCCACAGAAAAAGTTGATGAATTTGCCACTGTTGACCAGGAGCGACTGGTTCTGCTGCAGGAAGTTGAAAGCCTAAAAAACAAACGCAATACCGCCTCCAAAGAAATCGCCCGCCTGAAACAGGGCAATGACGAAGAAAAAAAACAGGCAGATGAATTGATCCCCGAGATGCGTAAGGCTTCTGAGCGGATCAAGGAACTGGACAAGGAACTGGGGGCAATTCAAACGCGTCTGCAGGATCTTGTTCTTTCCATCCCAAATCTCTGCAGTGATGATGTGCCCAAGGGCAATGATGACTGTGACAATATTGAGCTGAGAACATGGGGCGAAAAACCGGCGTTTTCTTTCCAGCCCAAGCCGCATTGGGAAGTAGGCGAAGATCTGAATATCCTCGATTTTGAATGTGCGGCAAAGCTTTCCGGAGCACGCTTCGCCCTGCTCAAAGGTTTTGCCTCCAAGATGGAACGGGCCTTGACCAACTTTATGCTCGACCTGCACACCCAGAAACATGGCTACGAAGAAGTATTGCCACCATTTCTGGTCAACAGCGCCTCCATGACGGCAACCGGACAGCTCCCCAAATTTGCCGAAGATCTCTTTGCCATTAAAGACTGGGATCTTTATCTTATCCCCACTGCTGAAGTCCCTGTCACCAACATTTACCGTGACGAGACCCTTGATGAAAAAGACCTTCCTGTAAAATTCACCGCCTACACACCATGCTTTCGCTCCGAGGCAGGCTCTTATGGGCGTGATACCAAAGGACTGATCCGTCAGCATCAGTTTGATAAAGTGGAACTTGTGAAATTCACCACCCCTGAAACATCTCACCGGGAACTGGAAGAGTTGCTCGCCGATGCGGAAGAGGTGCTGCAACTCCTTGGTCTCCATTACCGGGTGGTAACTCTATGCAGCGGCGACCTTGGATTTTCCTCCACCAAGACATATGACATCGAGGTCTGGCTGCCAGGTCAGGAAACCTATCGCGAGATATCCTCCTGCTCAAACTTCCTGGACTTTCAAGCACGCCGGGGTCGTATACGCTATCGCCCCAAGGGTGAAAAGAAAAGTAAACTGCTCCACACCCTGAATGGCTCTGGACTGGCAGTGGGCAGAACCCTGCTGGCCATCCTGGAAAATTATCAGCAGGAAGACGGTACGGTAACTATCCCGGAAGTGCTGCTGCCATATTTTGAGAAACGCTTTTAGGAACGAAACAATACACATCAGCGTTGAAACAGGGATCCCAATTCACCCAAAACAGAGCCTTCCCCTTTACTGGAACCAATGCCTCCGGTCTGGGGAGCGGCTGCATGAATTTTTCCTGCCAGACGTGAAAATGGCAACGACTGCAACCAAACATGACCAGGCCCCTGCAGGGTGGCAAAGAAAAATCCCTCTCCACCAAAAATTGCGGATTTCACCCCTCCCACAAACTCGATATCATAGGCAACTGTCTGTGTTAAGGCTACCAGGCAGCCTGTATCCACCCGCAATGTTTCTCCGGCCGCCAGCTCTTTTTCCACTATGGTTCCCCCGGCATGAACAAAGGTCAACCCATCTCCTTCAAGCTGCTGCATAATAAATCCTTCACCGCCAAAAAGAGCAGTGCCAATTTTTTTTTGGAAGGCAACTCCGATGGAAACACCCTTGGCCGCACAGAGAAAGGCATCCTTCTGGCAGACGATTTTATTCTGGTACTGCTTTAAATCCAGAGGAATAATTTTCCCGGGATAGGGAGAAGCAAAGGCCACCCGCCCCTTGCCCTTACCACCATAACTGAAAAGAGTGGTAAAAAGACTTTCCCCGGTTATCAATCTTTTCCCAGCCCCCAGCATTTTATCCATAAAACCGCCCTGTTCTGACTGCTGGCTCCCGTCGCCAAAAACAGTCTCCATCTGAATCCCTTCAGACATATACATCATGGCCCCGGCCTCAGCCACCGCAGATTCGCCAGGGTCGAGTTCGATCTCCACAAACTGCATCTCATGACCAAATATTTCATAATCTATCTCATGGGCCTGCATTCCTCCCCCAGATGGCAGGGGTGGTGCTGGTGTAGACTCGCTTAAAACAGCAACAGAGGCTATAGGCTGCCAGTCGCTCATCCCCTGACTCCATACCATAGTTTTATCAGTGTAAACACCCTGGGCCAGAGAAGTGCGAATCTGATCCTCAGAGAAAGGTCCTTGCTGCTGTCCATTAATTACTGCAAAAAAGCTCGCCATAGTATTCTATCCTCTGTTGTGAGATTGAAACAGGAAGAGATCATGCCCCTGCCACCTGTGCAAATGTTGTAATATTCACTCAGTATCAACGCAGACATCTTCCCGGCTGTATTCAACTTACCTTTAGAAAACTTATTATACAGTTTCTTATGGGCAGCAGCAAAAACAAATCTTATTTTCAGTTCTTTTTCTGACAGAATCGTTCCAGATAGATAAAAGTCCTCATTTCTGCTCATTTTTCTCACTTGACAAGACCATGCACTTCAGTGAAAATTAAAAGAGTGGTTCCGACAAAAATAGTGTTTAACTCGTCGGTCAGAAGAAAACAGGAACCAGTATCTTTTCAAAACATACTATTATTTCGAGGTGTTCTATGAAACCTATCCACATACATATTCTTCCCTGTTGCCTCCTTATCAGTTGTGGAACAATCATGGCATCAGCCGGTGAAGGTAGAGCAGAGAGATTTTA
>JAOZKX010000377.1 GCA_029935135.1 Desulfocapsa sp. | reverse complement strand
CTGATTGCCCCCACAGGATAGACTCTTGCAGACGCGTCGAGGGCAGTTTCGAGAATAAAACGGGTAATCGCTGCATTATCATTTACCGGTGTCGTGTTTGGCATACAGGCAACAGCAGTAAAACCGCCGGCCGCAGCTGCCGCTGTTCCTGATTTGATAGTTTCTTTATACTCTTCGCCAGGTTCACGAAGGTGTACATGCATATCAATCAGGCCGGGAACAATCCATTTTCCCTGCAAATCAATAATCTGACAGTTTTCAGGAGTCTCGTCCCCGGCAGCCACGACCTGCCCATTCTGCAGCCAGAGATCACCTTGTTTATCAATCCCTCTTGCTGGATCAAGGAGTCGACCATTTTTCAGAATCATAAGTGTTTCCATTAACTATTCCCCTCTCCGCCCATCACCAGGTAGAGTAATGCCATACGGACAGCCACACCATTTGTCACCTGCTCCAGGATCACCGAATTTTCCCCGTCCGCCACATCGGGATTCATTTCAACCCCGCGATTAATAGGACCAGGATGCATAACTAACGCATCAGGCCGCGCATATTTTAAAAGTTCCCTGTTAATCCCATAAAACTGTGCATACTCCCGAAGTGATGGAATGAGAGGATCGTCCTGTCTCTCCTTCTGTATCCGAAGAGCCATGACCACATCCGCACCAGCCACGGCATCCTGCACAGAATCACAAACCTGAGCCCCCAGGGAATCCAGATGGGGGGGCATAAAGGTTGCGGGCCCTGCCACACAGACCTCTGCACCAAGTTTTGAAAATCCAAGAATGTTCGAATGAGCCACCCGGGAATGTGCGATATCACCGACAATAGCAATTTTCAGTCCCTCAACCCTGCCTTTTCGTTCACGAACAGTCATAATATCCAGCAGTGCCTGACTGGGGTGCTCATGTGTTCCATCGCCAGCGTTGATAATTGCAGAATCGACATGTCGCGCCAGCAGACCGGGTGCTCCTGAGCTTGAATGGCGAATAATTATAATATCGGGATTCATAGCCTCAAGATTACGGGCTGTATCGATCAGTGTTTCGCCTTTTGTAGCAGAACTGGTGGAGGCAGAGATATTGAAGGTATCTGCACTCATCCGTTTGGCTGCGATTTCAAAGGAAAGACGAGTACGCGTGGAAGGCTCAAAGAAAAAATTGACGATTGTTTTTCCCCTGAGAGTTGGAACTTTTTTAATGGCTCGACTGGAAATCTCTTTAAATGAATTGGCAGTATCAAGGATATAATAAATATCAGCAGGCGATAACTGCTCAACACCTAAGATATGTTTATGTTCAAATTGATAAGTTTCTTTCACGATTCCCTTTTGGGACCTAGAATTTACAAGCAAAGCATAATTGCGTTATCAATGTACCAGATCACCTATACGACTCCAACGGATAGAAGCAAAGCGGTCAATCGAAACAAGCGGTTCTTCCAGATTCCAGGACCAGTAGAGAATAAAGGCCTTGCCAAGCACATCATTTAGATCCACGAATCCCCAGAACCTGCTATCATAACTATTGTCACGATTGTCCCCCATAACAAAGATTCGTCCCTCAGGGACTTTTACGGGGCCCATATTGTCTCGCGGCCCGGCACTGGCCTCCATGATATCTGTGCCTGTGTAGTGAGCATGGGGATTGTGATTTGCCTCTCCATTAATATAGAGTTGCTTATTTACAACCTCCACAGTGTCACCGGCAACGGCCACCACTCGCTTAATGTAATCTATGGAACGATCTTTTGGAAAACGGAAAACTACAATATCATCACGCTGGGGAGACTTCCAGGGAATGAGAACTGTCCCGGTCATTGGGATCTTAACACCGTAAATAAACTTGTTCACCAGTAAGTGGTCACCGATCTGCAGGGTATGCAACATGGATCCTGAAGGGATCTTAAAGGCCTGGACAATAAAGCTTCTAATAAAGAGAGCAAGAATAATTGCAATAACAATTGCCTCAACATATTCACGAACAACGGACTTTCCAGTTTTTATGCTACTCACCACTCATCACTCCAGAATGAAAACCTGCTATATAGTTTAACACCGTGAAAAAACTGAATGGAAGATACCTTATTATATCGACAATTTCAAGATCGTTCCCACACATCGAAAACAAATCCAGACAGTTCAGGGCAAAACTATAGCGATGCAAACATACCATATAGTGAGTCGCCATTCAGCAGAATGCCCATATATTGTGCAGAGGAGCACAAGCCAACAACCATTCCCATGTTAACTCTTTGTTATAGCAGGAAGAAAAAAATGTTTTTTTCAGCCCCTTCCTTGACAAACACTTTTTTTTGTGGCCTTAATATATTCTAGTGTTACAGGACTGTTATCCAACAAGCTTACTTTTTGGAGAGCAGCTTATATATTCATCATTAATTTTTTCAACAAACGATATGAAACTGCCTTTCCTATCCAGTGAAGACTTGGTCGTCGGTATAGACATCGGATCACATGCAGTGAAGGTCTGTCAGCTCAAACGAACTGACAATGCGTATGCAGTCGTCAATCTGGGAAGTGCTACACTGCCGGAAGATGCTGTGGACGATGGTACCTTAAATGAACCTGAGGAAGTGGGAAAAATCATCGCCGAGCTTCTCAAGAATCTCAAAATTAAGAAAAAGAAGATTGGCTTCTCCATTTCCGGTTATTCTGTAATTGTTAAGAAGGTTAACCTTGCTGTCATGACAGAGGAAGAGCTGGAAAGCCATATCCAGTCGGAAGCTGAGCAATATATTCCTTTTGATATTGATGATGTCTATCTTGACTTTCAGGACCTGAAGACAAACAGCGAAGGAAATGATCGCACCGATGTTATGCTGGTTGCAGCAAAAAAAGATATTGTTGATGAGTATCTTGAAATGCTGG
>JAOZKX010000052.1:4122-9492 GCA_029935135.1 Desulfocapsa sp. | reverse complement strand
TTTTCATGGACTTCATACCCTTCTGGGTAATGGGCCAGAAAACTGCCTTAAAAAGAATGGTCACCAGAATAATAGCAATACCATAATTTTTAAATATTCCGAAAAAGAAATTCAAGAGCCAGAGAGTGGGCTGAGCAATCACATCAAACCAGCCAAAATTGACAGCTTTGTCAAGATTGGACCCAACAGACTTTAAGATATCAAGTTTTTTGGGCCCAAGATAGAGTTTATACTTATAGATTTTTTCCTGACCAGGCTGCAGCGTATCCAGGGCACTACTCACATTCATACGCACCCCGTTTTCGCCAAATGACTGCATGGTCATAGACTGCATACTATCATTCCCATTGGGGAGAATAGCACTTATAAAATATGTCCCCTCATAGCCACTCCAATCCATCTTGGTAGTGATAGTTTTAGGGGCATCTTCAAAATCATCACTGTCCACCTCTTCCAGGGATTCATTGGCGTAATAAGCCGCTCCCACAAAAAGAAACTGACTTCCAGCCACAGACTTACGAAAAGGAACATTGGACTGATGCAGCCGGGCAGAACCCTGCAAAGCTCCAGGAGAAACATTCTTCACCCGAATCGCCAGTTCCATCAGATAGCTGTCTTTGCTAAAAGTATAGACTCGCTCAATTTCAAGACCATTCCCCTGCCCTTTCATCAGCAGACTGCCACTGTTTCCCTGGAAAGAGACCCTGCTCTCTGCCGCCTCATAGAATGTGGCTTCGGGAACAACACTGCCCCAGGAGAATTCCAGCGGTAAGCCATCCTTGGCCTCCACCTTCACCATTTCCAGACCCGGAGAGTTTTCCTCCAGAGTTTCTTTATAATCTTTGAGGACAAAGGACTGAATGGCTCCGCCATTTTCTGTGACAATGGCCGTATACTGATCAGTCTCAACAACGATTGTCTGGGCTGGACGATTTGGGCGTACCGTTGCCACAGCCGAACTCTGTCCCGCAGGTGACGCTATCACTGCTGTAGTTTGTGTCTGCGATTCAGTAACTGCTGTTAGCGGCTGCTGGATCTCCTCTACACCTTCCACAGGTTCCGTCGGGCCAAAACCGACAAAGAAATACTGATAGCCGATAAGAATTATAAAAGAGAGAATAATTGCTAAAAATGTTCTGTAGATATCCATACTGTTACCGTCTTAAAAGATGACACATTCAGGAACTCAGTGTCTGTGTGGTGCATTTTGTATTGTTGTCTGTGCTGCACTCGCCCCTGCATTTCTTTGCAGTTACCTGTGGCACCGGGTCATAACCACCCTGACAAAAAGGATGGCAGCGTACAATCCTGCGAAAAGCCAGCAGGAGACCACGCATTGTCCCATGGCTCTGGATCGCCTCAATGGCATAACAGGAACAGGTGGGAGTGAAACGACAACTGGGAGGAAGAAGCGGTGAGATAAAATAACGATAGGCCCGGATAAACCCCAGACATATCTTTTGTATCAGCAGCCGGATCTTCATGAAAAAGAGAGCAGGTTAAAAAGAATTCTACCCGGCATCAAACCCCTATTCCAAATTCCAATCTGTTTTTTATAGTTCAAGTTTTTGCACAAGAGAAGAAATATCGGCAGGCCCCTTACAGGGAAAATCAGGACGAACAGCAAACACGATATCAGCATCCTGCGGATAATGTATTCTTTGCAGCCGAAAGGATTCACGAATAATACGCTTAATCCTGTTCCGCTTAACAGCCCCTTTGAGCTTTCGGTGAATACTGATCCCCAGACGATTGCAACCACATTCATTGGCACAATAGATAAGAGAAAAACCCTTGCAGTGACACCGCACCCCTTGCCTGTAAACCTTTTCAAACTCCCTGCCCTTACGCAACAGGGCTGTCTTAGGGAGTTTAAACCTGGACAATACTGCCTAAGCGGAGAGGCGCTTACGCCCTCTGGCACGACGGGCATTAAGAATTGCACGACCGGCACGGGTAGACATCCGACTGCGGAATCCGTGGGTACGTTTTCGTTTAATATTACTTGGTTGGAAAGTTCGTTTACTCATGACTTACTCCTTGTTCGCATCGCATGCGGAAAGTTCATTCATTAATCGGTCCATAACGGAGCAGAGATTCGCTGCTGTTCCCGATTTTCTTTGCCCTCTCACTATCTGTCCACTGAACCTCAACTCTTCGCAGAGCGCAAAATAAAGAAAAGAATTACATTAACCATATTCACCAAAATGTGTCAAATACTTTCGTTCCTCTTATTTTCCTGTAACTTGCACAAGAAATCACACTGTGCTACTTATGGTATATATGAAAGAGCAGAAAAAGCACCCAAAAATAACATATGATGACCTCAACTGGCACGAACTCTGGCAGAATGCCCGGGCAAAAAAGTCCTGGACAGCCAAAGGGCCAGCCGACTGGGATAAAAAGGCTGCTTCCTTTGCCAAAAGAAACAGCGATTCACCCTTCGTCAATCTCGTTTTAGAACATCTTCCTCTGGATAGCACTATGTCTGTACTGGATGCCGGATCCGGCCCTGGTACCCTCTCGCTTCCCCTGGCAGAAAAAGTACAATCCGTCACAGCCCTTGACTATTCATCTGGAATGCTGACCGTCCTGCAGGAATCTGCGAAAATAAAAAAACTGAACAATATCACAACAGTTCTTGGCTCATGGGAAGACGACTGGAAAGCACTCCATATTGGTCTCCATGATATCTGTATTGCCTCCCGCTCACTGAGCGTTGCAAATCTTGCCCAAGCACTTCTAAAGCTCCATACACACGCCAGAAAATTTGTCTTTATTGCGGATCGAATCTCTCCGACCCCTTTTGACCCCGGTGCTTTTTGTGCTGTGGACAGGCCATTTCGCTCCGGTCCCGATTATATTTATACTGTTAACACCCTCTACTCCATGGGAATCCACCCCTGCATCGACATTATCAGCCTGGAAAAAGAAGTCCGATTTTCCTCCATGGAAGCTGCCTGTGAATCCTACGGTTGGATGTTTAAGGATATGAACAGCATCGAAAAAGAGAACCTCAAGGCCTACATTCAGGAAAACAGTACAAGCCACAGCAATGGAAATGTCACAGTCACCCGCTCTCATCCGCCTCGCTGGGCATTAATATGGTGGCAAAAAGAGGAGCAGCTGTAAGCCTGGCCATGCACTATTCTTCCATCGCCCATGTGATAGGGGTACTCCTTGTGGTCACCGGCAGCTCCATGAGTCTACCCATTGCCTGTTCCCTCTATTATCAGGAAGCAGACCTGTATCCCCTCTTCTATTCTGCCTTTATCACACTGGGATGTGGGGTTCCACTTCTCTATTTTTTTAGAAAACACAACGAACTCGACATCCGGGATGGCTTTTTTATTGCCGTAAGCGGCTGGGTTTTTGTGTCAGCATTTTCTGCCATTCCCTATATGCTGCACGGCTCCATCCCCTCTTTTACCGATGCATTCTTTGAAATGATCTCCGGCTATACAACTACCGGAGCCACCATCCTCACCGATATTGAAGCACTGCCCCACGGTCTTTTATTCTGGCGCAGCCAAACCCACCTTCTGGGCGGCATGGGCTTTCTGACACTGGCCATCCTCTTTCTCCCCCATGGTATGGGGGGATTGCGACTCTTCAGGGCCGAATCAAGTCCCGGGCAGGTTATTACCAAAGAAAAATTCAAACCAAGAAACAGAGACACCATGGTTCGCCTCTGGTGGATCTATATTGGCCTGAATGTCACCCAGATCATTCTTCTCTGTCTCGGAGGAATGGATCTCTTTGACTCTCTCTGCACGGCCTTTGGAACGGTTTCAACTTCCGGCTACTCTCCCAAAAATGGCAGTATCGGGCATTATAACAGTGCCTATTTTGACTGGATTATCACTCTATTTATGTTTCTTGGAGGACTCAGTTTTGTTCTCATCTATCAGCTGTTAAAGGGAGACACAAAAGCCCTTAAAATCAACACTGAATTTTACTGGTATATTGGAATTCTTTTCTTTTTCTGTGGCGCAGTAACCCTTATTCTCTGGTACAGCGGAACATACTCCAATATTATCGATTCTCTCAGGTTCGGTACATTCCAGGTGATGTCACTTCTCACCACAACCGGTTTTGGCACTGCCGACTATGAACAATGGCCCCACTCCGCCCAGATGCTCCTCTATATTGTCTGCTTTGTCGGGGCATGTGCAGGATCCACCACCAGTGGGATAAAAATTGTCCACTATGTTATTATCTGTAAATATATGTACGCTTCCATCCGGAAAATATTCTTCCAGCCCATGGCGGTCATCTCCATCCGGCTCAACGGACGAACAATTGACGACAATATCATCAGCCTTGCCCTCTGCTATTTTATCATCAATATCTTAATGATCTTCGTCGGCGGATTTGTAATGACCCTCACCGACAATATGGACATCACCACAGCCATGAGTGCAGTTATCTCCTCCCTGATGAATATCGGCCCCGGCTTTGGAGATGTAGGCCCCTCTGAGAACTTTGCATTTATTTCAAATACGGGAAAATGGTTTCTTTCCTGGAATATGCTGGTTGGAAGGCTGGAAATGTTTTCCGCTCTGGTTATTTTTTATCCAACATTCTGGAAAAAATAAGGTGAAAAGGTAACACAAACTGCTGGGGAGGAAATTTTTTTTATGCTATGCAAAAAATAGCTCCCGCACATCCTTTAAGTGATGTGATTCACAGATAACAATTGCTCTGTCACCGGCGTTTACCTGCGTTTCACCCACTGCTGTTTCCCACTTGCCATCCCTGAAAACTGAGCCGACAATAATATGATCCGACAAATCACTATCAAGTTTTGCCAGGGTCTTTTTGGTGATTCTTGAATGAGGGGCAGCGATCAGGTCCACCACTTCTGCATCAAAGCCATGCATATGAGAGACGGAGAGCATCTCGTTTCTGCGGATAAAGGTCAATATCTCATTTCCTGCCAGAATTTTCTTATTAATGGCAATATCAGAACCGCTGGTGGAGGCAAGCACCACATATTCTTCTTTATTCACCAGGGAAATTGTCTTGGTCTGCTGCTGATTCTCTGTCTGGGTCTCAATAAGATGTTTCACCAGCATACAGGTCATAATATTGGTTTCATTCTCGCCTGTTGCGGCAATAAAGGTATCCATATCAAAAAGCCCGGCAGCATACAGTACATCTTTATCTGAACCATCACCAAGGAGTACCTCTGTATCCGGCAACATAGCAGACAACTCCTCTGCCCTCTGCTGGTCTTTTTCAAGCAGTATTACCCGTACCGCTTTTCCAAGAAGCTGGGCAATACGACTTCCAACCAGCCCGCCCCCTACTACCATAACCCGCAAGCGATGCTGCTTTCTTACTCCAGTGACCTCCATCAGGCGTGGC
>JAOZKX010000052.1:0-4022 GCA_029935135.1 Desulfocapsa sp. | reverse complement strand
CATAACCCGCAAGCGATGCTGCTTTCTTACTCCAGTGACCTCCATCAGGCGTGGCAGTTCCTCCGTTCCGGCCATGATCAAGACCTGATCCTGTGGCAGAATCTCAGTCTGGCCATTGGGAATAATTGTGCTGATCCCCCGGGCAATGGCCACAACCCGAAAGGGAACATCGCTAAACTGTCTGGCAACTTCAATCAAAGTCCTGTTGGCAAGCGGTGAATCCTCATCAATTTTGGTCGCCATTGCCTGCATTTTCCCCAGGGCAACATCAATAATCTCATCTCCAGCCGTTCGTTTAATAAGACGAACAATCTCCTGGGAGACCAGCTCTTCAGGATGAATAAAGAGATCCACCTTCAAGGCTTCACCACTCAACTGAGAGTCAGCCTTGCCATAATCCAGAGATCTGACCCGGGCGATTTTCTGTTCTATACCAAAGCTATCGGCAATCATTGACGAAAGCATATTCACCGCATCGTTATCGGTGACCGCAATCATATAATCCATTTCCTGAGCATTTGCCTCTTTCCAGGTTTCCATGGACATGGCAGAACCGATGAGAAGGCGGGCGTCAAGACTCTCATTGGCCCGGCTGATAAGGCTACTGTCCGCCTCGATAATGGTCAAGGCATAGCCTTCATGCACAAGTCGTTTGGCGAGATACAGGCCAATACCACCGAGACCGAGAATCAGGATATTTTCTGCCGCTGTATTCTTTTTTCTAAACATAATATTATAGTATTTCCAGAGCTTACTGCCATACCCATCATTAGAAAAACAGACCCTTCCAGTAACAGTGTGCAGTATCTGGCATTTATCCCAGTGTAATTTTCTTTCTTCCCTGCTATTTTAGTGTATGATGGTAACCTTTGGTAAAAGAAAGGGGAGCCGCAAGCGGTACTTCACTCTAATTTTTACTATTTTAATGTAAACATAATTATTTATTTTATGTCATAAAAATATGTGCTTCTATACGAGACTCAGCTATTTACTCTCCATGGAAGGGTAGGCCACTACTCAATTCGAGGGTGTCTGCAGCCCGGACGGCGGCGGCCAAGCCCCCAGGGATGGGTTTATGCGTCTCTCGGATTGAGTAGTGGCCTCACCCTGATACCGTCAGTATCAATTAGTTTGTAGCTGAATTTGGTGTAGAGGCACTTAAAAATAATCGAGAAGAATAAAAGTACTGATAATTTCAACCACAATTTATAAATATGGAATCATACGATATAGCAATCATTGGTGCCGGTCACGCTGGCTGTGAAGCGGCTCTTGCTGCTGCCCGAATGGGATGTAAAACCATTGTTGCAGTCATTAATGTGGACACCATTGGTGCCATGTCCTGCAATCCTGCCATTGGCGGCCTCGCCAAAGGGCATCTTGTCCGTGAAATCGATGCCATGGGCGGTGAAATGGCAAAGAATATCGATGCCACCTCCATCCAGTTTCGCAGACTGAATACCTCCAAAGGTCCGGCAGTCCGTTCATCCCGTGCCCAGGCAGACCGCCTGCTCTATCGACTGCGTATGAAAAGAATAATGGAAAATCAGGAAAATCTGGAAATCAGACAAACCGTGGTCGATTCCTTTATCATCAACGATGGCTCCATTTGCGGCCTGCGCACTTCACTGGAGGAAGAAATATCCGTAAAAGCTGTGGTGGTAGCCACAGGGACTTTTCTCAATGGCCTGATCCACATAGGATTGAAAAGTTTTCCGGCTGGACGTATGGGAGACACCCCATCCACCAGCCTTGCAACCTGGTTTAAAGAAGCCGGCTTTAACACAGGCAGAATGAAAACAGGAACGGTACCACGAATTGATGCAAAATCAATCAATTACGACTCCCTGGAAGAGCAACACAGCGATCAGCCCCCGGCCCATTTTTCCTTTCGCAGCAAGGGTGACTATATCCTCCCCCAGCGCCCCTGCCATATTACTTACACCAATCCCAAAACGCACGCAGCCATTCGGGCGGGCATTGACAAATCACCCATGTATGCCGGGATCATTGAAGGGGTGGGAGCTCGTTATTGTCCATCCATTGAAGATAAAGTGATGCGCTTTCCTGAAAAAGATCGACATCAGGTATTTCTGGAACCCGAAGGACTGGACACGACTGAAGTCTATCCCAACGGACTGCCCACCAGCCTGCCCCTTTCCACACAACTTGCCATGCTCCACTCCATCAAGGGGCTGGAAAATGCCAAAATAGTCCGTCCTGGCTATGCCATTGAGTACGACTATATTGACCCACTGGAACTGAAACCCAGCCTGGAAACAAAACGGGTGAGCGGGCTGTTTCTGGCCGGACAGATCAACGGCACCTCCGGCTATGAAGAAGCGGCCGCACAGGGGCTGATGGCCGCCATAAATGCAGTGCACCTGATTCGTGAGAAGAAACCATTAATCCTTGATCGTTCCCAGGCCTACATCGGTGTCCTGATAGATGACCTGGTCACCTGTGGCACCAAAGAGCCGTATCGCTTATTTACCTCACGGGCCGAATATCGGCTCCTTCTGCGGGAAGACAATGCCGACACCAGGTTATGTCAGATTGGGCACGATATTGGCCTGTTGTCAGGAGAAGAATTTCAGGCCTTTGCAGATAAACAAAAAGCCCTTGAACAGGGGGTAGCACTTCTTGAATCGATCCAGATAAAACCCAACCAGCAAACAAATGCAATCCTCACCAAGCAGGACACGGTGGCCTTGAAACAAAAATGCAGTATGGCCGATCTGCTCAGGCGCCCCGAACTCAGTCTGGAAAATCTGGCATCTTTGCCCACCGAACCTCCCGAACTGCAGGAACAGGTCGCAGCACTGACCAGATCGCCGGTGCGGGATGAAATTCAACTGCAGATAAAATTCCAGGGCTATATCAAACGACAGGAAGAGCAGGTGGCCAGGTTTAAAAAAATGGAAGGAATGGCCTTACCGGAAGAGATCGATTACAAGAGTCTATCTGGACTCTCCACCGAGGTGATCGAGAAACTCTCCGCAATTCGCCCCAGATCCCTGGGTCAGGCATCCAGAATTTCCGGAATCACCCCGGCCGCAATCTCCATCCTCCAGGTACACCTGAAAAAAGTCAAAACCCTGACACCCAATACCCAACACCTAATACCTAAAAGATGACCTTCCCCTCCATAGACCCGATTATCTTCTCCCTGGGGCCCCTGCATGTACGCTGGTATGGGCTTATGTATGTCCTTGGGTTTATAGCAAGTTATCTTCTGGTACAAAAACAGATCCGCTCGTTTCCCTACAAAGCACTGGAAAAATATTTTGAGAATCTCAATCTCATCCTGATTCTCTCCGTTGTCCTTGGCGGGCGTCTGGGCTATGTCCTTTTTTACAATTTTTCTTACTACCTGCAACATCCGCTGGAAATTCCCGCCACCTGGACGGGGGGCATGTCTTTTCACGGTGCATGTCTGGGTGTGCTTATCGGAGGCTTTCTCTACACCAGAAAAAAACAGCTCAATTTCTGGAAATGTGCCGATATCTATGTGGTTACAATACCTGTTGGCCTGGGACTTGGGCGATTGGGGAACTTTATTAACGGTGAGTTGTACGGAAGAACAAGCGATGTACCTTGGGCAATGATCTTCCCCGGAGGCGGCCCCCTTCCCCGTCACCCCTCGCAACTCTACGAGATGATCATGGAAGGCTTTATTCTCTTTATTATTCTCTGGTCACAAAAGAACAGACCCTGGAAAGGAGAAAAAGGCTGGCCGCATGGCAGCATGCTCTGCCTCTTTCTTATCGGCTATGGCTGCTTTCGTATTTTTATTGAACTTTTCCGGGAACCGGATCGACATATCGGCTTGCTTATGGGATTTATGACCATGGGACAGCTACTCAGCACTCTTATGATTCTTGGAGGGGCATTCCTCTGGCTGATCCTCTTAAAAAAAAAGCATAGTACCTGAGATTTTTTTCGCAAAGATTATTACAAACAAAAGACAAGACAGAAAGAAGAGAGGAAGGAAGAGCTCCCTTCCTTCTGTCTCCCGAAGT
>JAOZKX010000376.1 GCA_029935135.1 Desulfocapsa sp. | reverse complement strand
CGTCCCTTTTTAGACGGTTGCTATATTAGCGAAGGGGAGGGGCATACATAATGCCGCCTTTACTCCAAAGTGCGTTCAGGCCTCGTTCAATCTTCAATGGCGAATCTGCACCAACATTTCGTTCAAAAATCTCGCCGTAATTTCCTACCTGTTTGATAATCTGATATGCCCAGTCGGCCTTCAGACCAAGTCCTTTTCCGGCAATCCCTTCCAGACCAAGCAGCCTGCGAACAGAGGGACTTTTGGAACTGGCTTTCATCTCATCCACATTGGCCTGAGTGAGCCCGAGTTCTTCAGCTTCAATCATTGCATTAAGGGACCATTTCACGATATTAAACCAGGCGTCATCACCCTGGCGTACAACTGGTCCGAGTGGTTCTTTAGAGATAACTTCCGGTAATACAACAGCCTCTTCCGGCTTGGAAAGATGGGTACGCAGACCGTAGAGCTGAGACTGGTCTGAAGTGAGAACATCACAACGGCCATTATCAAATGCTTTGGCAGTGGCATCATGGGTATCAAAGACAACTGCCTTATAGCTCATGTTGTTTTCTTTAAAGTAATCAGCCAGATTCAACTCAGAGGTTGTTCCAGACTGAATACATACAGCAGCACCATCAAGCTCAAGTGCAGACTTTACACCCAGTTTTTTTGAAACCAGAAAGCCCTGACCGTCGTAATAATTTACACCGGTAAAGTTCAGGCCAAGGGAAGTGTCACGGGTAAGAGTCCAGGTGGTACCACGAACAAGAGCATCAATCTCGCCAGACTGAAGGGCAGTGAAACGCTCTTTAGCATTCAAGGGAACATACTTGATTTTGGTGGCATCACCAAGAGTTGCGGCAGCGATGGCTTTACAGACATCAACATCAATACCAGCCCAGGCTCCCTTTTCATCAGCAATGGAAAATCCGGGAAGTCCGGTGGAGACACCGCAATTAAACACTCCACGCTTCTCCACTTCATCTTTTGTGGATGCCTGGGATATTCCGGCAGCAAAAACAAGGGCTGCAGCTGTTGCTACAACGGGTAAGGTAAGTTTTCTCATTGATTACTCTCCTGGTATTTTTTCAAATATTTTCGGGTTAACAATTAACCTCTATTCACAACGATTATCAATTCGGTAATTCTACCAACCACAGTCAGGAATGTCTATTAAAAGATCAAATAAACACAAAAAAACTATACATCTGGAATTCTTTTACAGTGCTTTTCAACCATTTTGTGATACACCTTATGTATGCAAACCAGTTCTTCCCATACTGTCCTCGTCGTTGACGATAACCTGCTGAACCTGCAACTTCTCACCACCATACTTGCAGGAGCGAACTACACGGTCCTCAGCAGCAGCAATGCCGAAGAAGCACTGGAACTGACCAGAAAGACATCTCCCGACATTATTCTCCTCGATGTCATGATGCCTGGCATTGATGGCTTCTCGCTCTGCCGGAGATTAAAGCAGGACCAGAAGTTCTCAGATGTTCCCGTTATTTTTCTCACCTCCCTTTCCCAGCAGGAAGATATCGTGGAAGGCTTTAATGCCGGCGGCAGTGATTATATCGTCAAGCCCTTTAAACGACAGGAATTGCTGGCCCGTGTTCGAAACCATATCCACCTGCATGATATGCTGCTGGAGAACAAACGTCTTATCAAGCTCTCGGAAGATGCCAGCCGTTCCAAAACTGAATTTCTGGCATCCATGAGCCATGAAATCCGCACACCGCTCAATTCCATTATCGGGATGGCGGAAGTCCTTGCTGAGACACCCCTTTCCCAGGAACAGCGTAAGTTCGTTTCCATTTTCCGTTCTGCTGGCGAAAGTCTGCTGGAAATCATTAATGATATTCTAGACCTGTCAAAAATTGAAGCCGGACAGACCGAACTGGAGGCCATCGATTTTCACATTCCCTCACTTCTGGACTCCGTGGTTTCTATCCTCTCGGTACGGGCCACAGAACAAAACAGCCCGATTTCCATCTCTATTACCCCCGATGTTCCCCGGGCAATAAGCGGTGACTCCACCCGTCTCCGCCAAATCCTGATCAATCTCCTTGGAAATGCCGTAAAATTCACAGAGGACGGATCTATAACAATATCTGTACGATGCAACTCTCCCGACACTCTCCTTTTTTCCGTTCAGGATGACGGTATCGGTATCCCGCTGGACAAACAAAAGATTATCTTTGAGAGTTTTACCCAGGCCGACTCACTGACCACCAGGAAATACGGAGGAACCGGACTGGGCCTGACCATCTGCCAGAAACTGGTCACAATCATGGGTGGCAGAATATGGCTGGAAAGCACTGCCGGCCAAGGATCCACTTTTTTCTTCACCTGCTCCTATGAAAAAGCCAGCAGCTCCCCGTTGCCCACCGCAGCAAAGACACAACCGGCCATCAGTTGCAACATTTCCCGTCCTGCCCATATCCTTCTGGTGGATGACAATGAAGATAACCGCAACCTGCTCCGTCTCTACCTGCGACACACCCCGTTCACCGTAGATACTGCAGAAAACGGCATTGAGGCGGTGAAGGCTTTTTCTCAGACAGAGTATGATCTTGTTTTTATGGATATTGAGATGCCGCTGATGGATGGCTATGAAGCAACCAGAAAGCTACGAGAATGGGAACTTGTGCGGGAACTCAAAGCAACTCCCATCGTCGCCCTCACTGCCCATGCCTTTGTTCGTTTCCGCAAAAAATGCATGGATGCCGGCTGCGATGATTATCTGACAAAACCAGTACGCAAAAACACCCTCCTGCAAACCATATACAAACACCTGAATATGGAGGAACAGACTACAGTGCCTGAAGACGAGCAGGAAAGCAGTCCAGAAACAGTAGAGAATCTCAAAAATCCGCAGATTACCCTTGAAACAAAAATCAAGAAACTGA
>JAOZKX010000375.1 GCA_029935135.1 Desulfocapsa sp. | reverse complement strand
TCATTAAGATCTCTGCCAGAATAAAATCCAGATCATTATCAATATCAACACTATGTTCACTCTTCATTATCTGCCCCCTGACATCCCCTGAATATAATAGTTTTTTCTCCATTACAGTCTCACACCAGGTAACATCGACAGCACCATTGAGTCTAAAGGCTTCTGGCAGCAACTGTCTTCGAAGGTACTCTTCTATCTTTATGTTTTCCACAAATGGAATCAATTTGTCATTGCTCCCATTTTTAAAAACCCAATAAGGATGGTGCTCAACATGGCAGACAGTACGCACCCAATCAGCTTGAGTTTCTATTAATTTTCTCCTTGCTTCTTCAATATCTTGACAGGAGCGCAGAGGGGCTGTTGGGCGTAGCCAGACGATAATATCTGGTTGATATTTTTCATTTTCTATCAACCAGTCAACGGCATGTTGATAAACTGGTAAGTCGGTACTGCTATCTTCAGCAAACACTGCAGGACGAAGAAAAGGAGCTTCTGCTCCATAGTTTTTGGCAATCTCAGCAATCTCTTTATCGTCAGTAGAAACGATAACCCGATCAATGCAGGGAGTTTTTAAGGCAGTCTCTATGGTCCAGGCAATTAATGGCTTGCCGGCCAATGGTTTGATATTTTTTCTGGGAATCCCCTTGGAACCACCTCGTGCAGGGATAATTGCCAAGGTGTTATAGTTGTCTATAGCGCTAGGCTTCATTGGATCTGACTTTAAATCTGCATTGAATCGTTTTTATCAAGTTCAGAAAGCATCTTTTGAGCAATCGGATTTTGCGGATCTTGCTCCAATACAGACTCAAACATCAACCTGGCCCCTTCGCTGACATCAAGTTCCCGATAAAGACGCCCTAATTTAAGCATCACCGAGATATCCCCTCCAACCTTTTCCAAATAGTCTGCATAAACATCAAGAGCCCCAACTTTATCATTTGTAAGATTAAGAATGTTTGCGTAATAGGGAAGGTAAGAGACAGAAATACCCGATAGACATTCAGCCGCCACTCGTGCATCATCCATATCCACTCGTTCAAGCGATATCATTAAAATTCGCAGTAAAACTTCTTCAGTCAAAAAATTAGCTGTTTCTCCAATCAACTGATAATATTTCTCTATTGCCTTTTGCGGCTGACCTGCCAATTCTTCCCTCAATCCAGCAACAAAAAGAAGCAGCATTACACTTTTCTCTCTATCTGGATGCTCCGCAAGGCCTTCTTCCAGGCGGAGCAGACCACCACTGTCACCAGCCTTAAAATAATTCAAAGCACCACTGGTTACCCCGTTCAGGCCTAGCTTTGCTTTTTTTTGCTTTAGTTGTATAGTTTCTGCATCTTTCAGGCTGGCCTCAAATTCACTATCAACAGTAGAACACAACTCCCTTTCTTCCTCCTCCAGCTGCAACCATTTTTGGGGATGTTGTTTCTTCCACAATCGTATTCTACCAGTGGTCATTTCACTACGCCAGTAATCAATCAGCTGATTAACATCCGGAAATTCCTGCTCCTCTACAAGGCGCATTTTTGCCCTCTGCATTGCATCTTTAATTGACTGACGCAGAGTATCAACACTGGATAAACAGGCCTGATAGTATTTCTTTCCGACTTCTTCGATTTCTTTATCAGTCCATTCATCTTCTGAATCAACTCTGGCAATGCGTAATAATTGGCGCGCACCGTTACGTTTAACCAAAGGGTATAGCTCAACAAAGTCGCGATTCAACTGTTTTTCAACTAGATCCATCTGTTTTTTGTATTTAAAATCAGCCTTCACTCCGTTGCGTCCAAACAGGCCGTCGTTACACTTCAAGGCTTTTTGGGCAAGTTTACGGATTTTCACCATTCGCTTATCAACGCGATGTAATTCCCTTAATAGCACTTGGTAATGCTTTGCCCTACTTTTACTGTCAGCAACAGGAAACAGACCGCTCAGTTCTGCAGTCAAATCCTGGCTTGGTGGATCAAAGTCTATTTTATCCAGTTGTACATATTCCACATTTTCAATTTTAGCAGCCTGTCCTATCGGATTAATCACACGACAGTTTTGTTGAACGGCATATGCAGTCTGCTCCTCCATAATTCTCATGGCGTTGATAAAATCTGGAATTGACTCGGCCTTTTCCCCACTATTCGTTTCCACAGTAATACCATTTCCAAGAAGAGGACCAGCGCTTCTTTCAACACTACCACTTGCATGGGTAAAACCTTTGGGGTCAAAACATAAATCGACGCCCCCAAAAATAACCTGAGAAAAGCCCATAAAAATTGCAGTTTGCAATGCTGCATTCGTAACAGTTGGCCCTCCTGTATGAAAGTTGATTTTATTTAAAGGGGTTTGCCAGGGAAACACATCACCAAAAACCATACTTTGGCCAGCCCATTGCCCAAGGAGTAACGGTGAGACATGATTGGAATGAACAAAAATTGACTGGTCCCCAAATTGAAGCATTTTTTTGCTGACTTCATAACTAATGACATGGGGATCTACCGAAAAGATAAAGTGCGGTACAACATCGGCAGCCAACAGCTGGCCGCAAATACGGGAAACAGCTAAAACAACAACTTTTTCACGATTCTCCTGCAACCATGGGAGGATCAAATCCAATGAAGGTCCACCGCCAAGTAACAGTGCTGTTTTTCCCTGGAAACGATCTTTAAGAGAAATGGCATAATTCCTGCTATCACATAGATTGCGAAATTGGCAATCTATAAAAGCTGCATTACCAGTTTTTAAAGATACTAACCATATACTATTTTCAAGCTCAGCCTTTATAGCAAACGCCTGTTCACGATAAATTTGCAGGTGCCCATTCTGAGTACAAAGAGCCTCAAAATAGCAAATTTTATCGACAAAGGCATAATTTTCAAATTGGAATTCTTCTTTTCTCTCCCA
>JAOZKX010000374.1 GCA_029935135.1 Desulfocapsa sp. | reverse complement strand
GCCTGACCGAAGAGTTTAAAAAAGATCAAAATCCGCAAAAGGTGAATCTGGGAGTAGGTGTTTACAAAGATGACGAGGGGAATACCCCGGTTTTGCGCTGTGTAAAGGCCGCAGAAAAAGAACTCCTTGCAACACAGGTATCTAAAAGCTACCTGCCAATTTCCGGTGATCCTGCCTATGCCGTCGCTGTTCAGCGGTTACTCTTTGGCAAAGGGCATGAGGTGATCGAAACAGGTCGTGCGGCAACCGTGCACGCACCTGGTGGGACAGGAGCCCTGCGTGTTGGTGGAGATCTTATCCATGCATTTACACCTGATGTTAAAGTGTGGGTGAGTTCCCCTACCTGGGCGAATCATAACGGGATCTTTGGCGCTGCAGGATTTGAAATCAGCCAATATGGTTATTATGACTCGCAGACCCATGCACTTGATTTTGATAAAATGATGAGTGATCTTGAGGGTATTCCAGCAGGTGATGTGGTGGTTCTTCATGCCTGCTGTCATAATCCCAGTGGAGTGGATCTGGATGGAGAGCAATGGCAGCAGGTTGCATCATTAGCCGCTGAAAATGGTTGGATTCCTTTTCTTGATTTTGCCTACCAGGGATTTGGTGATGGTGTGGACGAAGATCGTTTTGCTGTTGAGCAATTTGCAGCAGCAGGAATTGATTTTCTCGTGGCCAGTTCATTCTCGAAAAATTTTGGACTCTATAACGAACGGACTGGTGCCATCACTGTGGTTACTCCAAGTAGGGCAGAGGCCAGTGTTGCAATGAGTCATATCAAGACAGTTGTACGAACAAATTACTCCAATCCTCCTGCCCATGGCGGTTTGGTGGCCACGATGATCCTGGGAAAACCTGAGCTGCATCAGATGTGGCTTGAAGAGTTGGCGGCCATGCGTGACCGGATCGTCAACATGCGTACGTTACTGGTGGCCGGGCTTTTGAACCAGGGAGTTGAGGGGGATTTCTCGTTTATAGAGCGTCAACGTGGGATGTTCTCCTTCAGTGGCTGGTCAGATGATGTGGTGGGGAAGCTGCGGAAGGAGAATAATATTTACATTGTTGGTGGTGGCCGGATTAATCTGGCAGGGTTGACCACATCGAATATTGAATATGTGTGCGCTGCTGTAGCACAAGCGATGAAGTAACGACGCCATCTTGAGTCATATAAGCACAAAAAAGAACTGCTGGAGACTGCTGGTTATGATTCCATTGGGAGTTGACAGGGTGAAAATGGAGCATTACATTAACATTTCCTTCTCAGGTGGTGATGTTTTCTGCATTACTGCGGTTCCTGATGGGATTGGAATGAATTGAGTCATCGAGTGAGTATTGTATGATACTACAAAAAAATAGAAGAAAGACGGAGTAAAAAATGCCTGTTTATGAATATGAGTGTCCGGCATGTGAGAAAGTTATTGAGGTGCAGCAGCGAATGGTTGATGCTCCTCTGTCCCAGTGTCCCGAGTGTGGCGGGTCGGTAACCAAAATAATGTCTAGAAGTTCTTTTCAGTTGAAAGGCGGGGGATGGTATGCGGACGGCTATTCTTCTGCTCAGCCGGAGAACACGAAAAAAACCGACAAAAAAACCCCGACGACCCCTCCATGTAAAACAGGCGGCAGCTGTCCCTGTGCGACTGCCGCTTCGTAGTGCAGAACAGTAAGAAAGAAGACCTCTTTTCAGACCATCAGCTGCAGATGGCCATGGCATCCCCATATGAATAAAAACGATAGCCCATGGTGATTGCTTCCCGGTAGGCTGCCATTAATTGTTCCCGGCCATAGAGCGCTGACACCAGAAAGAGCAGAGATGATTCCGGCAGGTGAAAGTTGGTGATGAGATTGTCCACCACTTTATATGTATACCCGGGAAGAATGTAGAGTCCGCACCAGTCCTCTCCTGCCTGCACTGTCCCTTTACGATCAGACATGAATTCCAGCGTCCGCACAGTGGTGGTTCCCACCGCCCAGATTTTACCGCCATTCTCCCGCACCCGGTTGATGATTTTCGCACTTTTTTTGCTGATCGAGACATATTCCTGATGGATATTATGATCACGGATGTCCTGGCAGCGCACTGGGGCAAAGGTACCGTGGCCCACATGAAGGGTTACTTCGGTGACCCCCACACCTTTTTCGTCAATGGCCTGCAGTAGTTCCTTGGAGAAATGCAGGCCGGCGGTGGGTGCTGCCACTGCGCCGGGCTGCTGGGCATAGACCGTCTGATAGCGTTCACGATCGTCTTCCGTTGTCCCTTCTGTTCGATTGATATAGGGAGGAAGCGGTACCTGCCCGTGCTCTTCCAGGATGACGGATAATGCTTTGTCGCAGGAATAGGAGAGTTCGATTTTGACTTTTCCTCCGTCAAGGAGTTCCAGAATCCTGGCGTTGAGATCCGGTCCTAAAAGAAGATGGCTTCCAAGTTTGGGTCGTTTGGAACTTTTGATCAAGGCAGTGACCTCTGCCCGTTTCTCATCTCCTTGAGCAGTTTTCTCCACAGGATAGGAGAGGAGAAAGACCTCTACTTTGCCACCACTTTCTTTACGGCCATGGAGTCGTGCCGGGAAAACTTTTGTATTATTCACCACCATCAGGTCTCCTGGATTCAGCAGATCGATAATCTGGTGGAAACGCCCATGTTCGTGGGTATCACTATCCCGGTGCAGAATAAGCAGCCTTGAGTTTTCTCTGGCGTCTGCCGGATGCTGGGCAATATTTTTTGGGGGAAGAGTGTAGTTGTACGCCTTGAGGGAGAATTCCTGTTGCATGGATAATTGTTTTTGCGGTAGACTTGTGTTTGAAAAAATTGTCGTATTATTAATACTAATCTAAAATTTGTCTTCCTACCATGTTCCTTGTCGTTTGCGCAACTGAATTTGAGCTGCAGCCTCT
>JAOZKX010000373.1 GCA_029935135.1 Desulfocapsa sp. | reverse complement strand
TTTGGTCGAAGGAAATATCTCGCTCAATTTGTAATTTTTGATTTTTGGCATCATCCCAAATTATCATACTGCCCCCTGTATTTGCCCTTTATATATACAATGTATATTCATTAGGGGGCATTTGTCAATATGCTTGTGGGGGAAGATAACGGTCGAGCTCAGGGGCAAGCGGGATTTGCAGCACTGAGTTTTGATTAACTTGTAAACTTGATTGCAAGGCTGAGTTCCGGAAAACCGCGCGCCCGCTGGTCCCTTGCAGCGTTTTGACAATAGAGAAGGTCCCCTATCGCTCGCCCCACCATTTGGGGTAAAATAGAGATATAGGAATTAATAACCTCAACCAAGGAGGCCTTCTCATGATTTTCTACACCAAACAGCATAGGTAAGCGACCGCAGGGAGCCTCCGAGTTCTACTGTGGTATCGACCTGCATACCACTAAGATGTATCAGGCCAGCAAAATGCTTTTTGTGTATCATAACAACGATTGGAAGATAAGAGTCTACTAAAAATCCTCCAGCACCCTTCGTCTCTTTGCAGCAGAGCGGTTCAGCACTGAGACGGACTCGTCAACATAATCAAAGACCCTTGCCCGTTTTCCTTTTGCCGGACGCATTATCCGTCCCAGGACCTGGAGCAGACGCCCTTCAAAGGTTATGGGCGTGGTGAGGAAAAGAGTAGTGAGACCGGAACAGTCAAATCCTTCTCCGATAAGCTGCAGGGTTGCCACAAGGACCTGTACCTCTCCATCCTGTACCTGCCTCACAATTGCCGCCCGCTGCTCTGTCGGCGTTTGTCCAGTGAGGAGAACAACATTGAGCCCCTCTTCCAGCAGCATTTTCTCAAAAACCTGACAGTGCGTGACCCGATCTGAGACCACCAGCTGCGTTCCGCTTTGTCCCGAGAGGGATGCCTGCACAACATCAGCAACAATAAGTTGATTTCTGTCGATATCTTTTGCCAGAGCACTGATCAGGGGTTGATATTTCCCCTGGTAGTTATAGCTAAACAAGGTCTTGCGACGAATCAGCTCAGGCTTTACAATTGCCCCTGTCTCTTTCAGTTCCTCCTGATCCACTTGATGCAGGGGGTCACCCATATAGAAATAGATCAGTTTCGTCAATCCTTCGTCACTGCGAAAAGCAGTAGCAGACAGGCCCAGCAGATAATGACTGCCGCAGTTACTCACCACATCGGTAAAGAGGGCAGCAGGTACCCGGTGGCACTCGTCTACAACAAGATGTCCAAAACAGGGCACAAGTTCAGCCACCCGCTTGCGAGCGGTATTGACAATTGCCACAGTCACGGGTTGCAATACAAAATGGCCGTCACCCACCAACCCGGCGGTACAACCAAGAAACTCTTCAATGCGTTCCTGCCACTGGTACAAAAGCTCTTTGGTATGCACAAGTATCAGTGTTGGCTGACTCCTTACGGCAACGAGTGCCAGGGCCATCACTGTTTTACCGCTCCCGGTCCCGGCCTCTAGCACGCCAAAAGAATGTTTTTCAACGGCAGCAACAGCTCTTTCCTGATACGGTCGCAGGGTCGCGCTAAAGACAAAGTCTACTTCGTCCAGCAGCAATCGCTTATCATGGATTTCGGGAGTCTGAGAGAGGAATTCACGACACAACAAGACGGCTTGATTGGCAAAGCCACGGGGAAAACGCAGACCGTTCGGAACAGGCTCGTAGTATTTTAGTTTTGGCTGCAGTTTCTTACCGATCCAGCGACCATATTTTTTCGCCGAGACAAATTTCGGGTTATCTATGGTCAGACGATCCTTGATCGCCTTTTCCAGAGGATAGGGGATATCTTCCAGGAGACAATCTGCTGCTACAGTAAGAGATGCCATAACTATTCAACCACTCTGGTTTATACCAGGGAAAAAGATGCTGAAAATTTACCCATACCCAATTCTATTTTGGGGAACTCATTTATAATAACTTCATGTAAACATGTTGCTAAACCTGGAAAATCGTTCGCAGGGGCGAAGCTCCTACAGTTCCATTTTGCAGTTACCTGAATTTTGCTGCTCATCAGGAAAAACTTTGCAACAGAGCATAGAAGTATTATCCTGCTTCTATTCAACTATTTCAAACAACCAGATGACAGGAATCCTTCTTGCCCAACACTCTCGCTCACATAGGTCTGCAGGTACCGCTTTCCCGACTGGGGATAAAGGACGCTCCTTTGCAATGGATCGTGACTGGATGTATTATTCCTGACATCCCCTGGATTGTCCAGCGTATTTTCACGGCAATCCCGGATATGGATCTGAGCACACTGAGGTTATACTTCACGATACAGGCAAGCTTTGCCTTTTGCCTGCTTCTCTCTCTGGCTCTTGCCATGCTGGCCGACAAAAGCAAGGTAATCTTTCTTTTACTGGCCGGGAACAGTCTCACCCATCTGCTCCTTGATGCCGCACAGATCAAGTGGGGAAATGGAGTCAACCTGTTTATTCCATTCTCCTATACATTCACCAGTTTCGACCTCTTCTGGCCGGAGCATTTTTCCAGTTATATCCTCTCCGGTCTGGGCCTGCTTATTCTCCTTGTTTTCTGGCAAAAAGCTGTCCGATCCAGTTTTCCCATCCAACTCCCCTCCAGGACAAAAGCCATTACAGCCTGTCTCTGTCTGCTTGCCTACTGCATCAGCCCCCTGGCCTTTATAGATACAGCATTTGAAAATGATATGCATTTCAGCAAGACTCTCAGTGACCCGGGAAATCGGGCCGGCAAAGAAATCATTCTGGACCGGGAACAGTATGACGCAGACAGCAAAAGCATCGAAGTTCTCACAGGCGAACATCTGCAGCTGACTATGCTGCCACCCAATCATACAACAAAACTCTCCATTCAGGGACACTTTCTGGACGCACAAACCATCCGGGTAA
>JAOZKX010000372.1 GCA_029935135.1 Desulfocapsa sp. | reverse complement strand
CGTTCAGAAAATTTCTAAAAAAGGATATGTGGTAATACAGGGGGAGGCGGCCCATGATGATGTTTTGATCGCTGCCAGAATACATAGAGCGTTGGCGTTAATTACGGTGGTTAGTTCGGATGCAGACAATGTCTTTATTACCCTCACTGCCAAGGGAATTAACCCGAAGATTACAGTGCTTGCACGATCCAGTGGGGAAAACGGCTCAGCAACCAAATTAAAAAGGGCGGGTGCTGATAAGGTTATTTCGCCTTATTCCATTGGTGGAAAACGAATGGCCCAGTCCATGCTGCGTCCTCATGTTACGGATTTTATCGATCTGACCATGTATAGCCGTGATATGCCCTTGTGTCTTGATGAAATTCTGGTTACGGAAGAGGCACCCATTCATGAAAAGACCTTGCAGCAGTCAAATCTCAGGCAACAGTATGATATAATTGTTATCGGTATCAAACGGCATGGCGAAGAGATGCAGTTTAACCCAAAGCCTGACAGTGTCATATTGAGTGGCGATATTTTGATTGTTCTTGGCATGGAGGAGCAGTTATCCGCCCTGGAAAAAGATATGGAATCCTCACCACACTGAACCTGATACGTACCTTTTGGGTGCCTTTTAACTTTTGAATTTTAAATTACATTCATAGTGTCCTGTCCGCTGCCCTTCATGAAGAGAAGGGGAGGGAGCAGGGCGACTTGTGTACTTTTTGGTTTTTATTGGGCAGGAAGCTTGATTGTCAGGACAGGTCTTTGGCACTTGTGGACGACGCCCCTGGCCACAGAGCCAAGAAGCAACTCGTCAAAGAGGCCATGGCCGTGGGTACCCATGACGACAAGGTCATAGCGATCGCCTTCTGCCACCGTAACAATCTCCTTAACGGGATCACCTGTCTTGACTATGATATGGTGGAGATCCACCCGACAGCTGTCCAGTTCCTGTTTCATGTCCTCATAGACGCTTGTTACCCGTTCTTTCACAGAAGCTATGGCTTTGCTTCTCCCGTCCTCATTGTATTGGGCCAGTTGTTCAGTACTGAAATGAGCACTGAGGTCGTATCCCATGGAGCCGGACATCTCTTCAACTAAATCAGGCATGATATGAATGATGGATATGGCGGCATCATATTGCTCGGCAAGGCTCATAGCCCAGTAAAAAGCCGGCTTGGCACTTTCAGATAAATCAGTGGCGTAGAGTATTTTATTTATTTTTGGCAGCATAGCTTCTCCTTTCACGATTGCTTAGGGTTCATCGTGTTATTACGGCGGTAGGTTTATAAATTGTGTCTTGATTCTCCTCTCCATGGGGAGAATCAAGACAATACTATCACACTTCAGTCACCGTAATAGCCCCTTCAGGGCAGACTTCTACACAGGTTTCACATCCAATACATTCATCCATCTCTACGGGTTCAGATTTCTCATCAACCAGTTCGAATACCGAAGATGGGCACGAGTTCACACATTCTTCACAACCAGTACATTTGTCTTTGTCTACCACTACCTCATACATAATAGTCTCCTTCTTCTATGAGCTGTTACCGCTCGTTGTTTTACTACTCTTCCAGGATTTATGCCGCAAGTCGCCAGCTGTGCCAGCCAAGCTGCATTCTTCAGGTGCTGATGGTGCAGCACTTGATAACCTCGCTACTGTGCTTATGCTTGAAACATATAATACATAATTTTGAAATGACAAGAATTTTAATTGAATAAAAGAGAGATTGTTCTTTCCCGGGGAAGGAGGGAAGATCTGAAAATTTAGTCGGATTTGTTCGTGTCTGTGGTATATTCACAGGGAGGCATCTTTTTTGCAATGCCATCACTTGTTTAACACAAAGGAAATGCTATGCTGAAAAATCTTAAAGAACACTATTCACCCCTTTTTTTCCTCTCCGCCCTTGGTAATGGGGGATTGACGGTTGCCTTTTTTATTTTCTTTATGTTTATGATGCCTCATCCGGACAGTCCTATCGCCACCTTTGACTCCGTGCGCAGCAGCATCGCAGGTTCGCCTGGGTATATAATGGTTCTCTCCGCCCTGGCCTATGCTGTTATGCTCTATTTTGCCTTTAATCATCTACGCCTGCTATATTGGAATATCAAGGAGTACCGCCTCTATAAAAAGACAGATGCCTATGCTGACCTTATCAGGGGGAATAATGAGATAACCCTCATGGCCATTCCCCTTACCCTGACCATGACCATTAATGTCCTGTTTGTCCTTGGTGCCATGCTGGTGCCCGGACTGTGGGGTTTTGTTGAGCTCCTCTTTCCCTTTGCCTTTCTTGCCTTCCTGGCCACCGGTATCTACAGTCTGATAATTTTTTATCGCTATTACAGCAAGCTCCTGACCAAAGGACATTTTCAGCACTCCATGAACAACTCATTGAGTCAGATGATCTCGTCTTTTGCCTTTGCCATGAATGCCGTGGGATTTGCTGCACCGGCAGCCATGAGTGAGAACCGTCTTATTGTTCCCCTGGCAGCGTTTTGTGCCATTTTCTTTCTGGTCATAGCAGCTCTGTTAGCCATGAAAAATCTGTTCCTTGGGTTTCATGCCATGCTGGAACACGGTATCAATCGTGAGGGCAGCGCCAGTATCTGGATTATGATACCCATCCTCACCTTGCTTGGGATCACCGTCATTCGACTGCACCATGGTTTCGATTTTCTGCTCAATGATCACGGCAGCCCCTCATTTCACTTTATCTTCTGTACCACTGTGGTTTCTTTGCAGATTTTTTTTGGTATTCTGGGATATATAACCATGTGCCAGAATAATTATTTCCCTGAGTATATCCACGGTATCAGGAGCGAAACAGACGAAGAGGCAGCCAAAAGTCCTGCTGCCTATGCCCTTATCTGCCCGGGTGTCGCCTTCTGGGTCTTCGGCATGTTTTTTCTTGATA
>JAOZKX010000371.1 GCA_029935135.1 Desulfocapsa sp. | reverse complement strand
CCTGTAAAGCACCGACGCAAACCCAGGTGAGGATGGGTTTTGGGTGTTGGGTGTTGGGTTTTAGGGTACGGGTATGAGTCAACTTGAACGGATTTATGCATTTCATCAGAAGCTGAAGAATGGGCGTTTCCCCAATGCCCGGACGCTTATGGATGAGTTTGAGCTGTCCCGCGCCACTGCTCATCGTGATATCAGTTATATGCGGGACAGACTCCTTGCCCCCATGGCCTTTGACTCCAGTCGTAAGGGCTTCTATTACACAGAAGATGACTTTTCCCTGCCCTTTGAAGATTCTCCAAAGCTCCTGTTTCTCATGGCCCTGCTCAACAAAATGGCGGACGAGGCTGGCCTGGGAGGCCTTCCGGAAATGCAGAAGCTTGAAAAACGGCTATCAGAACTGATTGCCCCCGGCTATGACCGCCTGATGGACAATGTGCTCTGTCGCTGGATAGAGGTGGAAACACTGAATCCAGCTGTCTTTGAAACCATCGTTGAGGCAGTGGTAAAAGATTGCTTCCTGGATATTTCCTACTCCTCAATAGAGGGCCAGAAAAGTGGTCGCAGCCTGGAGCCGCAACGCCTTATTAACTATCAGGGCCGCTGGTATCTGCTTGCCTTCTGTCTGTTGAGAAAAGAACATCGCCTGTTTCATATGGCACGAATCGATTCTGCAGCAATTGGCAGGAGACAGAGCGGCAAAGCACATCCGGCAGAGAACTCATTTATCGATGAATCCTTCGGCATTTTTCCGGGAAAACCCGCTTATACTGCAAAGATACAATTCAGCGGAACGGCGGCAGAACTCATTCGCAGGCAGTTTTGGCATGAGAAACAGTCCATTGAAGAGACAAAAGAGGGCATCTGCCTTTCACTGCCGGTAAATGACGATCGTGAAATCATCATGAAAATCCTCCAATATGGCTCCAAGGCCAAAGTTCTGCAGCCGCAATCGCTGCGGGAGCGTGTAGCCAAAGAAATTACCAAAATGGCTGAATGCTATGCTGTATCCTTATCTGACCGATAAAATTCTATTTTTTGTCTATCTCATCTTTGTTTCCAAGCAGCAACAAACAATGGCTTTTTTGTAACACTCCTTGACATCCCTCTCTTTTTTGCCCTATGCTTATCTAAGAATTATTCCTTCATCCTCAACTAAAAAGAGCCCATGACCATCAAGAAAAAACTCACCCTCCTTTCCCTCGCCCTTACAATCCTGCTCACCATAACCGGTGCTCTTCAGTTCAGGGCTATTATGGGGATAAGCAATGACTGGGAACATTACAAAAATGAAGCCATTCAGCGTGGTGCCCTTCTTGATGAGATCAAGTCACAATTTGGCTATGGTGGCTTTATCCATAACTTTAAGAATCATGTCCTGCGAGGCACCCAAAAGTATGCCGACCGATTTCAAATAAATAAGAGCACCATGGATCAGGCATTTACAGGGTACGGACAGATGGATCTCAGCAGTGCGGAACGGCAGGCCATTGCCACTGTAAAACGCGTTGCGGACCAGTATGCTCAGGCCATTTCAACATCTGTCAGCATGCACGGTTCCAGCAGCTCAATCTCGGCAATCGACAAAGCTGTTAAAATTGATGACTCACCAGCCTTTCAGGCACTTACCGTTCTCACTAAGCAGGTACAACAGTTTGAAGACGATGCTGGGAATTCACTGAACAAGAGAATCAAATCCATCTACTTTCTTATGCTTATCAGTGGGCTTGGCCTGCTCTGCTTTTTTGTTTTCTTCTTCAGTGTTCTGGTAAGTGTCAGTAAACGTCTGGGTATTGTCCAAAATGCCACCCGGGAAATCAGCAAGGGGAATTTTTCTGCTCCTGCCACAGTCTCCGGCAATGATGAGCTCTCCAGTATCGGCAACAGTCTTAACGACATGGCATCCACCCTCAAAGAACTCATCCTCCAGATACACACCCAGGCAAACTCCCTTGGAACTTCCTCAGACACACTTTCCGATATCGCCCTTGACCTCTCCGGAGGTACGCAACAGGCTGCGGAGCAGGCGGATTCCGTTGCCATGGCCACAGAGGAGATGAGCAGCAATATGAATTCTATTGCCGCAGCCAGTGAGCAGGCCTCTACAAATGTCACCCTTGTTTCCACTGCCATTGAGGAGATTCTTTCATCCGTACAGGAAGAAGCCAGGCAGACAGACCAAGCTCAAGAGATCACTAAAAAAGCTGTGGCACTTGCTGCCAGCTCTTCTGGAAAAGTTGATGCCCTTGGTATGGCGGCAGCTGAAATCAGTAATGTCACTGAAGTCATTACTGAGATATCTGAACAGACAAACCTCCTCGCCCTCAATGCCACTATTGAGGCAGCGCGTGCTGGAGAGGCTGGAAAAGGATTTGCTGTTGTTGCCAATGAGATTAAAGAACTGGCCAAACAGACTGCAGACGCCACAGGCGAGATTAAGAGTAAAATCGGTTCCATTCAGAACTCAACCAATGAAACCGTTGCTGAAATTCGACAAATCAGTGAAGTTATCAGTGAAGTCGATGTTATTGTCACTGAGATTTCAATGGCAGTCCAGGAACAGAGTGCCACCTCCGGCGAAATATCAGAAAATGTTGTCCAGGCAGCGGAAGGAATTGCAGAGGTCAACGAGAATGTGGCGCAGACCTCGACCATGTCGGCAGAAATTGCAGACAATATTCAGATGACCAGCAGTATCGTTTCCTCTTTATCAGGAAGCGGCAATGAGATAAAAGACACAGCACAAAACTTATCTACACAGGTGAACACATTAAAGGAGCTTACTGCTCAATTTCAGAACTGAGCGTGGCATAACTTCCCTTTCTGATATTACTAAAACCAAGCTCCGGCAGGCTGTAAAAAACACCCCGACCGGCCTGCTGCAGACGATCACCATGGTCAAAGGGAAG
>JAOZKX010000370.1 GCA_029935135.1 Desulfocapsa sp. | reverse complement strand
GAACTGATTAACCATCAATTTAAAAAAGACCGCATCCTTCTCACCCTTGACCTTTCAGATACCCTCCCTCTAGTATTCTGCAATGGTAAACAGATCCAGCAGGTCCTCCTCAATCTGCTGAGCAACGCCAGGTTCTCCTTAAATGAACGCTTTCCCGGAGATTCTGACGAAAAACGACTCATTATATCAGGGGAAGCAATACAACTTAAAAAACAATCTTATATTCGCCTTACCATAACAGATTTCGGTACAGGGATTAAACATGATATTATTGATCGTATTTTTGACCCGTTTTATTCCACAAAAGAGAAAGGCGAAGGGACTGGACTTGGACTCAGCATCAGTTATGGGCTTATCCAGGATAACAATGGTTTTCTCAGGGTAACTAGTGAATTTGGTGTCTATACGACCCTTACCATTGATCTACCACAAGCAGAGTTATAAGGAGATAACATGTCACATAAATTCCGTACTTGCGTATCCATTTCCGTTTTATTCATTTTTGCTGCCGCTGGACTCTACTTTTTTGACATCAAAATGAAATCAGGTCAGCATAACAATTCTTTCTGGTTTTGTGAACTATGGTCCTTTTGCATACTCTTTTTTGTGCTTATGGTAGTGCTATATCTTTTTGTGCAGACATTTAATGCAAACAAAACAAAAACAAATGACCTGCAAAAAAAACTAACAGAAACAGAAAATGCCCTAAATGATGCACAGGAAAGTCTTGACGCTACCGTTGAGAAAAAAACATTTGAGATGTCTTTGGTTAACGGTTCCCTGAATAGGGAAATAGCCGAAAGAATTCAGGCGGAAGCGGAAGGAATAAAGCTGAGGAAACGAATGCATGCCATCCTCAATTCGGCAGGAGACGGAATCTTTGGTATTGATCTACAGGGATCTGTGACATTTGTAAACAATAAGGCAGCAGAGCTCCTTGAGTATTCCACAGAAGAATTGATAGGAAGGTCCCATCATGATCTGGTCCACCATACCCATTTTGACGGGAGCGTTTTTCCCGTACAGGAATGTCCCATATATATGGCATACAAGGACGGCGATATCCACCATGAAACTGATGACATTTTCTGGAAAAAATCCGGGACAAGTTTTCATGTTGAGTATACATCAACACCACTTCTTGATGGCAACAATCTATCCGGTGCAGTCGTTGTATTTAAAGATATCAGCAAAAAAATGAAATTGAAACAACAGCTGGAACTTATCGTCAATTCAACTGGTGAAGGAATCTTCGGCTTGGACATCGATGGCAATGTCACATTTATGAACAAGGCAGCAACAATCATGCTGGGCTGGACCCAGAAGGAACTCATCGGTAAATCTCACCATGACCTGGTCCATCATACCCATGCAGATGGCAGCCATTACCATGAAGAAGATTGCCCTATCTATATGGCCTATAAAGACGGAAAGGTCCACTTTAAATCTGATGATATCTTCTGGACAAAAGACAAAACGAACTTTCTTGTTGAGTATACTTCCACACCAATCTTTGAAGGAAAACAGTTGAGTGGTGCAGTGGTCGTTTTTAGAGACTTGAACCTCTTTTCCTGATAATTATCCCGGAGCCCTTTAATGCAAGATACAATATCTCCAGAAACTGCAATACTGATTGTTGACGACGAAGAGAGCCTGCGGCATACCTTTAAGATATTCCTTAAACGCGAAGGATATGGACCAATTACTCTGGCTTCAAATTTCGAAGAAGCTGTTACCACCCTGGGCCTTCGATCTTATGACCTTATTATCAGCGATATTGTGCTTGGAGGAAATTCTGGCATAGATCTCCTCAAACGTATTCGAGAGATGGGAATCACATCTCCTGTCGTCATGGTAACCGGCTATCCAAATGTTGACACTGCATCCGATGCCGTCCGTTTTGGTGCTTTTGATTACATCCAGAAACCTGTTGACAAAGAACTCCTGCTAAAAACAACACGCCTTGCTCTGCAGCAACATAGGCTGCAGATTGAAAAAATAAAGGCTGAAGAAGAAAAAGAAAAATACCGCAGTTATCTAGACACTTTATTCAAAAGTGTTTCAGACAGTATCATTACCGTTGATACGGAAATGCAGATAGTGAAAATGAACCAGGCTGCCCGCTCCATGTTCAGAACTGTGAGTTCTGAGTTTAAGGAGGGGGGGAATTTTGCTCTTGCCTGTGCAGATGAGAATTATACATTTCTTAAAATTGATGCAGAAAAAGTGTTACGTACGGGTATCGAAATCGAAGAACATCGCGTGGAATTCAAGGCGGCATCCCTCGCCCATCAAGTCTTCAGTATTTGCATCACTCCAATGGATGATGGCCACGGAAAATCACACGGCATTGCAATTGTTATTCGTGACATGACCGCCCAAAAAGTACAGACAAGTGAACGCCGTAGCTCCTTTCATCGATTTATCGGCAGTAGTGTAGCCATGCAGACTGTCTATACAATGATCGAGAATGTTGGAAAAGTCGATTCAACAGTTTTGATAACTGGAGAGAGCGGCACCGGTAAAGAACTGACTGCCGAGGCACTGCACCTGGAAAGTCACCGCAAAGATCGGCCACTTGTAAAAGTAGACTGCACTGCAATTCCGGAGAATCTCCTTGAAAGTGAACTTTTTGGTCATAAAAAAGGTTCATTTACAGGTGCAGATCAGGACAGAATGGGACGCATTCTCCAGGCCGACAGTGGGACCCTGTTCCTTGACGAGATTGGTGATATCACCTCCATGATGCAACTCAGACTCCTGCGTTTTCTTCAGGAAAAAACTTTTTACCCAGTGGGTCGTGATACTGCCATTCAGGTAGATGTCAGGGTTGTTGCCGCAACGAATGTCTATTTACGTGAAAAGGTAGATCAGGGTAAGTTCCGTGAAGACCTTTAGTGTCGCCTGC
>JAOZKX010000051.1 GCA_029935135.1 Desulfocapsa sp. | reverse complement strand
CCATTCCGTCGGCAGAAGCAACACCGCAGGAAGAGTTATCACTATAGGAAAACAGTACAGATCCATTTGTTCTGGTAAGGCCATGATGAATTTCATACCCAACGACCGTTTCTCCAGATAAAAGATGTACGCCCTCTTTTCTCTGCAGCGTTTTTTCCGGAGCGAGATGGGTGTACATATCAATCAGGGAAAGCCCCTGCATTGTTGCCTTCTTTGATTCGATACCATGGGGATCCCCAATCTCTTTACCAAGCATTTGATAGCCGCCACAGATCCCCACCACCTCACAACCATCTTCCGCCCGTCTTTGAATCTCTGCAGCCAGACCGGTGCTGAATAGCATCTCGATATCACCTATAACATTTTTCGATCCGGGAAGAATGATCGCGTCGGGTGTTCCAAGTTCTGATGGCCTGGAAACCACACGCAAATGGACATCAGGCTCATTGATCAATGGTTCAAGATCTGTAAAATTTGAGATATGGGGAAGGTTGATAAGAGCAATATCAACATACTCCTGTTCGGGTATTTCACTGCCAAACAATCCATCTTTAAAGGAAACAGAATCCTCTTCAGGGATCCCAAGATCATGCAGATAGGGAATGACACCCAACACCTCTTTACCGGTATGGGCAGTAACATAATCGTGTGCATCCTGCAGCAATCGACTGTCGCCGCGAAAACGATTGACCAGAAAACCGCTGATAAGAGAGCGCTCCCACTGCTCAAGCACCTCCATGGTTCCGACAAACGAGGCATAGACCCCACCCCGGTCAATGTCGCCCACGAGAATCACTGGAGATTCGGCATATCTGGCCATGCGCATATTGACAATATCCCGGCGTTTAAGATTCACCTCACCAGGCGATCCTGCACCCTCCAAAATAATGGCCTGATACTCACTGGACAGCTCATCGTATGATTTGCAGGCAGCTTCCATGGCTGTCTTTTTATAGCGTACATACTCCATGACAGCCATATTACCCACGGGCTTACCATGGACAATAATCTGACTTCCTGTATCCGAATTGGGCTTTAACAAAATCGGATTCATCCGCACATCGGGATCAAGACGCGCGGCCTGGGCCTGGACAACCTGTGCCCTGCCCATTTCCAGACCATCATGGGTGACAAATGAATTGAGGGACATATTCTGGGCCTTAAATGGAGCAACACGCACTCCGTCCTGAAGAAGGATACGGCACAGGGCTGCTGCAAGGACTGACTTGCCGGCATTGGAGGAGGTTCCCTGAAACATTATTGCCGGAGTCCTGGCAGCTTTATGCCCAGGTTTACGGCCACTGAGCGGAGGCTGCAGGACTTCAGACAGGATATCAAGAAATCGCCTATTTTCCTTTTTGCTGCGTACGGCCACCCGAAAATAGTCCTTCCCCAATCCTTCATAGTTACTGCAGTCCCTAATCAAAATTGCTCGCTCTTCAAGTTTCTGCTGCAGGGCGGCCACTGAAACCCTGCCACTGAGACGAATAAGAAGAAAATTGGCTTTACCTGGAAATAGTTGCAAATTAGAAAATTCAGCCAGCCCCTCTTCAAACTGCTTTCGGCACTTCTCACAATAGTCCACTGACTGCTCCTGGTAGTCTCTGTCAAGCAGTGCTTTTTCACCAACTTTTTGGGCCAGACTGTTAACGGACCAGGGTGGCAGCAGTTTGCGCAGCCTGTCCGCAATGGCCAGAGGAAAGACTCCAAATCCTAGACGCAGGCCGGGAACGGCATAAAACTTGGTCAAGGAATGAAGGGTAATGATATTTTCAGTCGCCCCCGCCACGCTTCGCCCATTCTTCACAAATTCAAGAAACGCTTCATCGACAAGAAAGGTCACTCCCGGATTCCTGCCTGCCAGAGAGAGGATGGCTTCAGGATCAATACACTGCCCGGTGGGATTATTGGGAGTACCCAAAACACAGCAATCCCCTTCTTCCAGTATGCTGTCAAGACGATTCAGATCCAGCAGGAAATCATCCTCTGCAGCCAGGGCTACAGTATAAACCGGGATTCCTGCCAGCTCCATCACCTTTATATAATCGACATAACAGGGAACAGGGACAACAGCCCTTTTACACTGGAGGATACGAGGCAATTGATACAAGAGTTCGGTGGAACCATTTGCCACAAGTATCTGTGGCAGCGGAACCTGATATCGCTCACTGATGATTTGACAGAGATGTGAGGCAAAGGGATCAGGATAATGGAGAAGGGTTTCAAGCTCCCTGCTGATACAGGGTCGGAGCCATTCCGGTGCTCCCAGGGGATTGATATTGGCACTGAAATCAAGGATACTCTCAAGTGGCACACCATTGTCTCTGGCAGCGGCATGCACATTACCACCGTGTCTATAACTATTTTTCTCACTGCTCATCGTTCAACCAGCCCAAAAGAGTGAAGAGAGAGCAATTGCCGTTCCACATTCCGTCAACTCACAAACGGCACCAAGCGTATCCCCTGTTGCCCCACCAAGTTTTTTATAGCACCAGAAAGAAAACAGCGTGACCGTGGACAAAACAGCGATCATCAGCAACAGAGCAACCTGCCAGGAAAAAAAGAAACCGGCAGCTAGACAGAAGAGCATGGCAACACAGGCGAGTCCTCGACTTTTCGAGGAATAAAAAAGACTACCCAGTCCACCCTCCTTCCGCGCATAGGGAAGGAAGGCCATGGTCAGCAAAATTGCAGTACGGCCTGCAATGGGCATACAGAACAATACGGTTGCCATTACAGGGGCAGAAACAGCAGAGAGGCTGGAGTATTTTGCCAGGAGAACAAGGATTAGGGCAATCACCCCCATGGCCCCGCTTCGACTGTCACGCATAATCTCCAAGGCCTGTTCCTTTGGCCTGGCACTGAGAAGTCCATCACCACTGTCTGCAAGACCATCGAGATGCAGACAACCGGAGACAGCGGCTAAAATGACAATACCCATAATTGCCAGGACTGAAGGTGGCAAAAATGGGCCAAGCAAGAGCACAGGCGCTGCCGCGGCAGTTCCGATCAACATGCCAACCAGAGGAAACCAGAAAAGGCTTGCCTGAAAGAAGCGCCCATCCTCCTTTACTGCAAAAGAAATGGGCACCACTGTGAGAAAACGAATGGCTGTAAGCAGCGTTTTCAGGGGATAACGAAAAACAAGAGACATGCTACTTATCTGCTCCGGCAACCGCTGCCTCTTCAAAAGTCGCCACTTCAGTAAGGACAGCTACAGAGGCCTCAACAAGATTCATGGCAAGGGCGGCACCTGTCCCCTCTCCCAGACGAAGATTCAGATCCAATAGCGGTCGACATCCGATTTTTTCCTGCATAAAACGATGCCCCGGCTCCATGGAACGATGGGCACAGACGATATAATCCCTGACAAATGGTTCAATGGCAATGGCAATCAGTGCTCCGGCCGTAGATATAAAACCATCTACAACCACAGGCTTTTGCTGGGCCGCGGCGCCCAAGATAAGCCCGGCAATACCACCAATCTCAAATCCGCCAATCTTTGCAAGAATATCAATGCCATTTTTAGGATCAGGCTTATTGCATTCTAAAATCTTTGTAATCACCTGCTGTTTATGGGCAAGCTGTTCATCATCAAGCCCCGTACCCCGTCCAGTGAGTTCTGCCACTGATTTTCCGGTAATGACTGCAGCTATCGCAGTGGATGGCGTGGTATTACCTATGCCCATATCACCCGTACCAAAAATGTCCACACTACCGGAAAGCTCATTGGCAATATCAATCCCGGCTTCAACAGCACGAATCGCGTTGGCGGCGCTCATGGCAGCCCCTTTGGCGATATTATTTGTACCATACCCAATCTTTTTGTTGATGATTTTTCCCTGCCGGGCAAGATCATCCATATCAGCGGCCACCCCCATATCAACCACAACGACCTCTGCTCCTGCCTGTCTGGCCAGGGCATTGATTCCGGCGCCACCATTCACAAAATTATGGACCATCTGCGAAGTCACTTCCTGGGGAAATTTACTTACCCCTTCCGCCACCACGCCATGATCTCCTGCCATGGTGACAATAGCCTTGCCCTGCACGGCTGGTTTTAAAGAACGGGTAATCCCTGCCAGATCGATGGCCAGATCCATAAGATCACCAAGGGCCCAATGGGGTAACGCGAGTTGATCCAGCCGTTCTTTGGCAAGATCACGATACGATGAATCCTGTGGATAAATAGTCTTTATGGTTTGTTCCAGTATGCTCATATATTCCTCATTCAAATCTGTTTTTCATTTATTCTGCCTGCCCTTTAAAAAAAAGAGGGAGGCCACAACTGACCAGAACAACCTCATCTGCTGCAGCTGCTAATATTCTATTACAACGCCCGACAAGATCACGATACAATCTAGCGGAAGCGTGTTCCGGAACGATACCCATCCCGACCTCATTACTGACACAAATCAGGGTTCCCTGATACTGCATTGCTGCCTGAATAAGCTCTTCACACTTTTCCTGCATCTCATCATCGCGAAACATTTCTTTTGAACTCTCTGCACGATACATCAGGTTATTCACCCACAGGGTCAGACAATCAAGGAGACAGACAGAACCTGGTACAAGCGATTGAATCGCTTCCGCCACCTGCAGTTCTTCTTCTATGGTTTTCCATTCACTATTTATGCGATCCGTCTTATGCCGGCGTATCCGATCATCCATCTCCGGATCAATAACAGGACAGGTGGCAAGAAATATATGGGGCCCGGGCAGCAAAAGTGCACGCTGCAGGGCATAATCGCTTTTCCCGCTTCGTGCCCCGCCTGTGATCAGAATTATTTTAGCCATTATACACCCAGGTTAAAGCCTGTCAGCACTCCGCCTTCAGCAAACAGGTCAATAGTAACAAACTTTCCCTTATCCACTCGAAACAAAAGGGCTTTATCAGCTGATATTCGTAAAAAACAACAGATCAGGGCACGAATAACGCCACCGTGGGCAACAATACAGATGGTGTCGCCACTACCCGTTTCTATCTTTTTCCCCGCTGCCCCTATTCGACTGAGAAAGTCAACGATTCGTTCCCCTTCCGGAAAACAAAACTCCGGTGACCACTCTGCCCATCTGGCAACAAGCTCAGGATCACTCTTCTCTATCTCTGCAAAAGTCAACCCTTCCCAACGACCAAAATCAATCTCCCGCAGATCCTCATCGTACTCAATCGGCCTTCCGGGGAAGGCGATCTCGGCACTCTGCCGGCAACGAAGCATGGGGCTTGCAATCAGCTGATCGATACCGATATGGCCAAACATTCCCCTGAGAGCTGCAATCTGTCCCTCACCCTCTGGGGAAAGGGGCACATCACTTGCCCCGATATATTTTCCTGGAAGACCTGTCTCTCCATGACGAAGGAGTATCAACTTTTTCGTCATCTGAAAAAAAGTTCCCTACAGTTCATACTTTCCGCTGTATCCCCTGGGGGTGACCATTTTCTCATTCCATATATAGGTCTGGGAATTCCCCACCATCACGGTGGACTGCATGCCGATTTCACATTCCAGCATATTCTCAAGGGTGGTGAGGACGATGGTTTCATTTTCCCTTGTCGCTGCCGTAACAATACCCACAGGAGTCTGCGGATCACGATACTTTAACAGGATCTCCCTGGCCCTAACGATCTGTTCTGTGCGCTTTTTCGATTTTGGGTTGTAGATTGCCAGCACAAAATCGGCACTGGCCACAGCTTCCAGCCGTTTTTCAATAAGCTCCATGGGAGTAAGCAGATTTGACAGACTGATGGCTGCAAAATCATGCATCAGCGGGGCCCCAAGTCTGGCTGCGCATCCATTTACAGCAGCAATCCCGGGGATAATTTCAATCCTGCAGTCAAAACCATTCTCTTTGGCCATTTCAAAAACCAGACCTGCCATGGCGTAGATACCAGGATCTCCACCGGAAACAAGAGCTACTTTTTTCCCGGACTGGGCCAGCTCCAGAGATTTGCGGCAACGATCCACCTCTTTCATCATCTGCGAGGCGAGCACTTCTTTTCCTTCCAGATAGGCGGGGATCAGATCCAAGTAAGTCTGGTAGCCAACGATAACTTCGGCATCTTCCAAGGCTTCACTTGCAGCAAAGGTTAACTGCTTGACAGATCCGGTTCCTGTGCCGACAACATAAAGGGTACCGCTGCCACTGCCATTGTTATGTTCTTCCATTTTCGTTTCCTGCTGATGAGGGTTGAATTTTGTTTATTACAAGCGCTTAAGATTGCGCAGGGTTCTGCCACACCGATTGCCCCCACCGCCTTCAGCGGTGCTGCGGAGACCTCAACGCCTGTGACACGGTTGATATCATCTTTTACAAAAAAATCAATCGTATAATTGTTCTCTCTGGCAAATGCAAGCAGTCCCTCTTCGTCATTTTTTTTATCGATGGAAGCCAGATTCTTTATGGCTGCAAGAGACAACCCCAGATCTTGGAAAAGCTCGCTGACGGCCTCTCTAAACTCCTGCACAGGGGTGCCTCGATTACATCCCGTCCCCACAACCAGATTTTGGGGACAAAAGACAATCTTGCCAGCAAAACAACTGCGATTGGAAATGATAATATCGGCCTCTTCCAGACGGTTGCAGAGTTTCAGTCCGGGAGGAAGTGTCTGCACCGGTACATCTGCATACACTGACAGAGTACCCTTATTTACCAAAATTCCGCAGGCACGGGTCATATCTTTTTTGTCTGCGCTCAGCTGCTGCTGCTCTGCCCAGATATCCAACGATACCAGACCCAAGGTATCCGAGGCGGTGGTGATAACTGGATCACTGCCAAGGAGGTCGGCAACCCGAATCGTCAATTCGTTTCCTCCACCCAGGTGGCCTGAGAGCAGGCTGATCACATGTTTCCCCTTTTCATCAACAACAAGCACACAGGGATCCTTTCTTTTATCAACAATGAGAGGGGCAATCGTTCTAACCACAATACCGGTGGCCATAATACAGATAAATCCGTCAAAGCTCTGCCAGTTCTCGCCAAACAGCTTCCCCACTCGATCCTTTTCCAGGAGAGTTGCCCCGGGAAGTCTCCTTTGCAGTTTTGCGGCCAGCTGAAAGGCCCCAGTGGTTATGGCAATAATTGCAATCTTCATTACTCTTTGGCGTCTCTATAGCCGTGACTGAAGTGCCTGTCATACAACTTCGACAGTACAGGAGGAGGAGCATCGGCCAGGACCTGACCCACTGCAATAATGGCGGTTCTGGTTATCCCTGCCTCTTTCACTTTTTCTGCAATATCTGTAAGTGTCCCCCGCAGCTGCCTCTCTTCCGGCCAGCTCACCTTTTCAACCACGGCCACAGGAGTAGAACCCGGGTACCCCCCTTCCAGTAGCTCAGCGACCACATCCTCAATCATATTGATACTCAGCAAGATCAACATGGTTGCCTGATGGGCAGCCAGGGAAGGCAGATCTTCATTTTCCGGCATGGGGGTACGCCCGGCCCGCCTGGTGATAATAATCGTCTGGGAAACCTCAGGCAGCGTTAACTGGGTGGACAGGGCTGCTGCTGTGGCAGTGGCAGAACTTACTCCGGGAATCACCCGAAAGGGAATATCCTCTTTGACGAGTTCAGCAATCTGTTCATTAATTGCCCCGTAGATTGCAGGATCACCTGTGTGCAGACGAACGATTTTTTTCCCTGCTCGCCAGGCCGGAATCATCAAGGCAAGCACCTCATCCAGATTCATGCCGGCAGAATTATGAATTTCGCCATCAAGCCCCTCGATAAGCGCCACCGGCACAAGACTGCCGGTATAGATGACCAGATCCGCCTCGCACAGGAGTCGTTGTCCTTTCACGGTAATAAGTTCAGGGTCACCAGGTCCTGCACCGACAAAATGTATTACTTCCATATTTTCCTGCTGTTTTTTATTCATTCACAATGATCAACATTTTCCAAAAATCCACGATCCCTCTGCTATCGCCTGACAATCAGAGTGGAGAAATAATGCAATTCTCTTCCCAACACTGATTCCACATCATGATGCACCTGTTCTTCTCCCATGGAGGTCCGTTCAACCAGCACCGCCTTCTCAAGCAGATCCATCTCTTTTAAGAGAGGAACCAGCCTGTCCATGGATTTATACACCTTCATAAACACCAGGGAATTAAACTGCTCCAGGGTCTTGCGTAATTTTCCATTCTCAAAGACTGCAGGAATCACCACCAACTCATCATCGCCAAGACAGAGGGGCGTTTTGGCAGCGGCTGCTGTGGCCCCGATGGCAGAAATGCCTGGGATAATCTCAACCTTGACATCGGGATGAGCAGCAAGCAGTGTTTTGTAGACATAAAAGCCAGTGCAGTAAATAGCAGGATCTCCCAGGGTGGGGAGGGCAACATCTACTCCCTGCTCCAGCTGTTCATTCACCCACTGTGCAGCCTTATTCCAGGCTTCCTGGATTTCAGCATCCGGTTTCTTCCCTGTGGGTACTTTTTTCATGGGGAAGTGGTGTATCAGTATATTTTTCTTCTCCCACTGGACGGCTCCCTTGACAATAGTAAGGGCCGTACTCTCTCCGTCAACACGGGCAGCAGGTGCCAGCCATGCCGGGCACTTTTCTAAAATCCTTGCAGCCTTTAAGGTCATCAACTCCGGGTCACCGGGACCAACACCAACTACAAAAAATGTTCCTTTCTTAGACAAACTTTCCTCCAGCTATAATTGTAATCGGATTGAACTGTACAGCCTCTCCGTTCCTATCCGTTCTTGAAAAATTGATCCTGCTTGTTGTAACAAGCAACCCCTCCTGTTCCATTATCCGGGGGGCCAGGGTCGTCGTTTTTTCTATAACACCATTAGCCACCAGCCAGCCGCCGACAACTAAACGGGGGGCAGTCTCTTCTATAATCCCCTGTAGCTGGCCGCCATTGCCACCAATAAAGACACGATCCGGATTTGGCAGATCATCTAGGACAGAGAGGGCGTCTCCTGCAACTGGAACAATATTATAACAGCCATAGCGGCGAATATTTGCCCTGATGTTTTCCAGTTCCTCTTCCTTTCGCTCAATGGCAAAGATGGTCAGTCCTGGATTCATCCTGGCGGCCTCAATGGAAACAGAGCCGCTACCGGCACCCACATCCCAGAACACCCCCTCAGGGGGAAGTCGCAGACGATGCAGGGTAACAGCCCGTACCTCCGCCTTGGTGATCAGTCCCCGGCTATGGAGGATCTCATCCTCCATCAGGCCAAAAGGAGTATCTGTATTTTTTCCAGGGCAAAGAAGACACATTACATTTAGATCTGCAAATGATTCTGCTGCCGCTTCCTGCAGAGTACCTGAGAACAGTTTCTCAGCAGGTGAACCGATGTTTTCAGCAACGAGAACCTTACAACTGTCCAAAAATGTCTGTGCAGCAATCAGCTGCAGGTAACTGACAATCTCTACGGCCAGTATATCGGGTGCATTCAGCCTGTCGGTAAAAACAAAGGTTTTCTTGTTAGCCAGCAGCAGTCCGGGGATATGCAGATTCCTGCGCCCGTGCAGGCTTATCAGTCGAGCGTCATCCCAGGGAAGTTTAAAACGGGCAAAGGCAA
>JAOZKX010000369.1 GCA_029935135.1 Desulfocapsa sp. | reverse complement strand
AAATCAAACGGCTGGTTTCCAGAACGCTCAAAGAGCACCGCTCCGACAATATTACCATGGGCCTGCAAAGGGATTGTACAAAGGGAATCTATAAGATATTTCTTTCGCAGCAGTTCATGGGCAAGAGTAAGCTGGGATGTCTCCGGAGGAAGCGATGGCAGCACAACCGTTTCACCCTGATCGATGGCTTCCTGTAGGGTATCGCTGATTGTCAGGAGCAGATCTGATTTGGATTCAAAGCGAGCACCGGTGGAAAGGGCCGTTATCTCTACGCCATTTCCCTGAACGAAGCCGATACTTACCCGGTCACAGTGGAAACATTTTGCAAGCTCGGTCACAATATCAAGTGCCGCCTGCTCAAATCTCTCATGTTCCAGGCCGGCAGCAATCAGTTCAAGCAATGTGACAAGTTGGTTGTTTTGCAGAGAAGAGGTCAAGCCGGCCAGAGCTTCGAACCACACACACCCGGACTGCAACTGCCGGAGCAACTCATTTTGCTGCTTGGGCGGACGGCGTGCAACAATCAGGACAACACTGCCAACCGTTTCCCCACTGACCCTTAGAGGACAGGTCAGCTGGTCAAGCGGTTCCCCCGTATCCTGATCGGAAATGAGATGTTTTTGCAGACGGCACTGTTTATCCGTCAGCGCCTTCCGCCCGATGGAGACAAGAGATTCTTCCGCCCGACTGCCCTCAGGCCAGATTGCGGTCACCTGTCCCTCGGTCTGGCCTGCAACTTTTGACAGGACAATGCCGGTACTTACTCCGGAGAGCTGTTTACATTGCGTTGTCAGCCAAAGTCGGGTCATTTTTTCCATTATCAACAACTCTTATCTTGAACCAGCCCGGTAACCCGATTTTTCGTCAGGAAAATAAGCCTGGTAATAAAGATTTTGCACCCATTCAACAGCAGTCAGATAACTCGTCGTTTACAAAATATAGCCTGCATTCAACTTTCTCCATACCACTTCCTCGAACATAGCGAAAAGAACAAATTTTAGACAATCATACTAATACATTCATAACAACATTGCCAATTTTTCATTTTTATAATTAAGATCAATAAAACTGATACTTCCTAACAAAAAGAACCCACAAACGATACCCGAAACACACTTCGGTGGTAACTATTACCAATGTGTCACACGAGGCTTACAGCAACAGTAATTATAACTCCACAGATGAGATATTGATAGAAGCTGGTAAAACCACCCAGCTGCTCAACAAAAAGGATATGCAGCTGGCAATAACAGGCAGTACATGGTAATTCTTCTGGTGAGATCATATTTTTATAAATCAATCCTTTTCCAGCAGCAGTTTCCATCCCATGCCCCTGCCCACAACACCCTTTGCCCCCCACGGCAAGAATGAGAATGCACGCCCTGTTACTATCCCTTTTAACCAACCTTCTGTCGTAGGCAGAGAGCTCTTTTATATTTCTCAGGCAGTCCATAAAAAACATCTTGCAGGAGACGGTCACTTTACCAGGCGCTGCACAGACTGGATGGAGCACCATTTCCATGCCCAAAAGATACTGCTCACCACTTCATGTACGGCTGCCCTGGAAATTGCCGCCATTCTTGCAAATATACAAATGGGCGATGAGGTGATCCTGCCATCTTTCACATTTGCGGCCACCGCCAATGCCTTTATGCGCCGAGGTGCCACCCTGAAATTTATCGACATACGGCCAGACACCCTCAATATGGATGAACGCCTGATCGAAAAATCCATCACCGAAAGAACAAAGGCTATTGTTCCCGTTCATTATGGAGGGACTGCGTGTGCAATGGACACAATCATGTCCATTGCCGACAAATTCAACCTGCTGGTCATTGAGGATGCGGCCCAGGGAATCAATGCACACTTTAATGGAAAAGCGCTGGGCACCATGGGACACCTGGGAGCCTATAGTTTTCACGAAACAAAGAATATCAGCAGTGGTGAAGGCGGGGCGCTTCTTATAAACGACCCCGCTTTTCTTGAACGGGCAGAAATAGTAAGGGATCAGGGAACAACCCGGGCAAAATTCTTTCGTGGCGAACTTGAGGAATATAACTGGGTTGACGAAGGCTCCTCTGCAATACCTTCAGAGATCACCGCTGCATTCCTCTACGGTCAGCTTGAGCAGACTGCGGCTATCACCAGAAAACGCTTACAGATTTTCAACTATTATCTGAAACAGCTTGCTCCTCTCCAGGAAAAAAACCTATTAACACTTCCAACATGCCCGCAAACATCGACACATAACGGACATCTGTTTTACATACTCACCTGTGACAATGATCAGCGCAACAACCTGCTACAGCACCTGCAAGCCAATAACATTCAGGCAACATTCCACTACATCCCACTGCACAATTCCCCCAAAGGGAAAAGCATGACAAACAGTGTAAATAATTTACCAGTAACAGAGGACATCAGCGCAAGACTGATCAGGCTTCCCCTCTACTACGAGTTAGGCAAGGATAGTCAAGACAGAGTGCTAACAGAAATTTTCTCATATTTTGCCAGACAGTAACATTTTTTCTATAGTTTTTTGTTTCCGCCTAAAAGGAGCATATCATAAACTCTGGTATTATGGGCTTCAAACACTTTTGCCCCTGCTGCGTCAGCTTCCCACTCCGAATGGTGCCCGTCCTGAATAATTGCCCAGCGAATCCCTTTGTTCTGCGCCAGACGGCCAGCCTCTACTGCACTTGTGATATTATTTAATTGTTTTCGAAATACTAACCGCTTCTGGAATCGATCTCTGAATTGTGGACGGTTTCTATTAACAAAACTGGCCATTGTAGGTGAAAAAAATGCAATCGTCTCAGAAAGCGCCATAACCCCTATCGTCCCATAATAGTTTAAACCGGTATCAACAAAAACATCTCCCTGCTGGGAATGTTCCCGCAAAAAAAGAGCCGCCTCATA
>JAOZKX010000368.1 GCA_029935135.1 Desulfocapsa sp. | reverse complement strand
TTTTGCCCAACTGTTCAGGATATAGTCAGCATTTCCCAATGTGTATGCAGTATAGCGCGAGCGCATAAGCTGTTCGGCTGTGCTTGCCTTGCTCTGATCGTTTACAATTGATTGGCAGCATTCTCTGAATGCTTTGTCGCTGCCACAGGGACATTTATTTGTGGTCATCGCTGTGTTCCTTTCCCCTTTCTTCGCAAGAGTTTGATGATAAGGAGGACAAAAGGTGCTCCATGGTAGAGGAGGTCAAAGATATCCAGAGGCTTACGCAATTCACCCTGAGTAAGCATGCGGATTTTTTCCAGGAGGTGAGGCTCCGGGACAAAAGGGGCAAGGCCCAACAGAAGGCAAAGGAGAATCAGAATGGGGTAGGGGATAGTATCAATAAATTTCATGCTCTTGCTGAATATCTGTTAGAGTTGCGGCAAGCGTTTGAGGGAGAGTTGCTGAGCCACTTGAGTTGCAGTCTCTTCAATGGAACTGCCGTCAGAGACAATGACCGGGATATTATGGTTTAGGAAGATCTGATTTGCCTGGCTGAGTTCGTTGGCACAGGTGCTGAGTCCTGCATAACTACTTCCCTGGTAACGTTTTTCCCGTATGGCATGCAGGCTTTCAGGAGATGTGGAAAGTCCTATTGCCCTGGCTTTATTGCGAATAATATTCGAGGGCAGACGATAGGCATCAAGGTCTTCGGCAACAAGGGGATAGTTTGCAGCCTTAATTCCCATCTGGGTGGCCAGGTATACTGAAATCGGTGTTTTCCCCGAACGCGAGACACCAAGGAGAATCACTTCTGCCTCATCGTAATCTTTGGTAAGGGTCCCATCATCATGGGAGATACAATATTGGATAGCCTCTACCCGTTTTGCTATGGTAGTGTCATCAAGATGCCTTGAATTGCCAGATATTCGAAGGGGGGTGGCTTCCAGAGTGGTTGCAAGTTCCTCCAGATAATTATCGCAGATACTGAAAAATTCCACTTCCGGGGCATCGAGTATTGCGATAAGTTCTTTGTTCATAATGGTTGAAAATACAAGTGGATATCGGCCGGCAGACCTGCTGAGAATATGGTCAATTGCTTTTTGTGCCTCATCTTCTGTTTGAATAAACGGAATTTTTTCTGTATTAAAGCTTATTTCGGGGAATTGACAAAGAAGGGACTTTCCCAGATCTTCAGCCAGAATACCGGTACTCCCGGATAAGTAATAAACATCTTTTGAATGCCACATCTGCTTGTCTCCAGTAATGATTTCAATTATTGTGAATTACCTTGGAAATGTAAAAATCTTTCCTTCTTGTATCAGAATTTAACAAAGAATGCCCATTGAAGATACAGCAACTGATAAAATTTCTCTCTTCCTACTCATTCCTCGGATTGATTCGATATCTGCGCTTACGGATAACAGGAAAGGAGTTGCTTGTAACAGGGGCATGCCAAACCTGTGGGAATTGTTGCCGAAAAATCAATCTGGAAGGGCGGCATGGGTGGTTGCGTTCCGAAAAAGAGTACCATGTTATGCTTATGGACTATCCGGGATATGAGCGTTTTCAAATGAGCGGCAAAGATGAGCAGGGCTTCCTCCAGTTTACCTGTTTATGGCTGAATGGGGAGGGAATGTGTCAGGATCATGCAAATCGTCTCCCCCTGTGCAGGAATTTTCCTGATAAGACACTTCATTTCTGCGGCGGTGCCCTGCCACCCGGATGTGGCTATACGATTGCTGAAGTACGACCCTTTGACAGATATCTGGCCGATGAAATAAAGAATACGGATAACAATGGAAAAAATACTGATTCTTGAGCCTTACTATGGTGGTTCCCATAAACTTTTTTTAACTGGTCTGCAGCAATCGGTGAAGGCAGAGTATACCCTGCTGACTCTTCCTGCCCGTAAGTGGAAGATGCGTATGCAGCTGTCGGCCCTGTGGTTTGTTGAGCAAATCTCTCAATTGCCCCTGGCGTCACGCTCTTTTACTACTGTACTCTGTTCAACATTTGTGGATGTGGCAGTACTGCGCAGCCTTCTTCTGTCGGTCCCGGGATGGGATAAGGGGACGCGCTTTTGTACCTATTTTCATGAAAACCAGTTTGCCTATCCAACCAGGAAAAGAGAGACAGGGCGACACCAGTTTACCTCTATTAACTTCACCACAGCGATGGCCTCGGACAGTTGTGCCTTTAACTCATACTATAATCTTGAATCATTCCTTGCCGGTATCCACAGCTACCTGAAAAAAGTATCTGATATGAAGTTCAGAGAACCAGTCACTGCCATCAGAGAGAAGAGCTCTGTTCTGTATCCGGGGATGGAGTACTCTTTTATTGATCAGCTTCCCTTGCGTCAAAAAGAGGATGGGGCACCAGTGATTGTCTGGAATCATCGCTGGGAGCATGATAAAGGGCCAGAGATCTTCTTTGAGGCGCTGTATTGTCTGCAGGAGCAGAGTGTTGCTTTCCGTCTGATTGTACTTGGTCAGTCTTTTGTTACTGTGCCGCCATGTTTTCAGGAGGCTAAGGTCCGTCTGGCCAGGGAAATTATCCATTTTGGTTTTGCCGAGTCCCAGGAAGAGTACGCTAGGTTACTGAAACTGGGAGATATCCTGGTGTCTACTGCAAAACATGAGTTTTTTGGTATTTCTGTACTTGAAGGAATTCGGGCGGGATGTTATCCCATTCTTCCGGCGGATCTGTCCTATCCGGAATTATATGAAAAACAGTATCTCTATGAACCGGGCAAACTTGCTGTAAGCCTTGAGCAACACCTGCAGCATTTTGTTCCTCTGGATGCTGCAAAAGTAGAGACACTCACTGGTAGATTTGCCTGGAGTGAATGCGGGGATAGCTATGCTCAGTGGTTATTGGCAGGTAATGAAAAAATGATGGAGAGAATATGACAGGAAATATAGTTCTTATTGGTTTTATGGGGGTTGG
>JAOZKX010000367.1 GCA_029935135.1 Desulfocapsa sp. | reverse complement strand
TGCGGTCACATCCAGGACCACTTTTCCTGACCATAGTCAGCCGTCTGGAACTCTATGCCCTGTCTTGTTCTCAATAAAGACATTTACCACGGCACTGGGTATCCATTTCTTTTCTTCTTTCAGTTTTTTCTTTAAAGTACCCGGTAAGTGACCGTAAGAGATTATTTCCACTTGCAGACCTAATCCTTCTTTGACGATGTCCAGGTCGTGCCCCCCAGGAAAGGTGTGTCCGGTCTTCATATGACAGTCTTGACAGGTTTTACTGCCGCCTTGGGCGATATAGGTATTTTGGTAACTCCCTGACAGGGTATTACACTGGATGGTCTCGCCATCAGCTGCCTTATATTTTCCATGACACTGCATGCAGAAAGAAGCACGAGTGATATCCACAAGTTCCTCAGTTTCATGAGCATCATCTGCATCTTCCCCTTGGGGGCCATAAATCATGCCAGGTATTGGTTCACCATGCAGGCCGCGGGCAACCGCACCCGCCTTGATATTATGGCAGGAGAGGCAGCCGACATTAAGTTTTGCCAGTTCTTTTTTTGCCTTGTCTCCCTCTGCAGTTCCTTTCATTTTATGGGCGGTAACGATCATATTGCCAATTTCCACTGCCAGTTTTTCTGAGGCATATTTTACCGTTGGGGCGTGGCAGTCCAGGCACTTCATGATCTGTGCCTTGGTCAGGGGGGTGTTCCATTCTTTTTTCAGTCCAATGGCAATAAAGTTATGCATTCCCTTGAGAGAGGAAACGACTGCCCTGGAGTGCCAGGAACTTTTCCATTCGTTGTGAGTCTCTTCGTGACACTCCATACATTTAGCATCATCAAACATTGCTACGAGTTCATCGATTGTTTCTGCCTGTTTCTCGGCGGCAGAAGAAGATGTAACTCCTAGAAACAGAGCGACCAGGAGTGCCTGGCCAATACTGAGCAACTGCAGAATTTTCATGTATGTCCCTCCCTGTTGATCTTGGTTTGCAAAGTGTTGTTTTTGTCAACGATCCATTCTGATCTCAACCACCTCCTTGCTCTTTAATATGATAAAATATTATTATTTTTCAACCTACCTTTTGCGCTAACACCTTGTGGTATCGCTGTTAGTAGTATCGGGGAAAATGAGGAAGAAGTCCAGGGGAAATATTCTAAGGGGAGTGAAGGAGAAACTACTGGGGGGGACTTTTTGCTTTCTCGATAAGAAAGACACCATATGTGGCGCGCAGGTTTGATAATATGCTGACAATTTTACCGCGTCTGTCCTGGTCATGGGTATTGATAGCACATTCTTTAACGATGGTGTAGCCAACTTCTCTGGAAAATTTACGGAAGTCGGCAAGGGTGATAACCCGGATATTTGGGGTGTCATACCAGGAATAGGGGAGCTGCCGGCTTTTGGGGGCCTGTCCTTTCAATAGCAACTGCAGTCTGATGGAAAGGTGACTGAAATTCGGAAAACTGACGATCACCTGTTTGCCGATTCTGGCCAGGGACTTCAGGAGTTCATCGGGACGATACACCTGTTGCAGAGTCTGGCTGAGGATAACCACATCAAAATATCCATCCGGATAATCAAGGACTTCATCTTTAAGGTCGCCCTGGAGAACAGACAAGCCACGACTGATGCAGGCTGCGGCCTTTTCTTTGTCCTGTTCGATACCTGTGCCCTGGATGTTCTTATGCTGTTTGAGCCAGGCAAGAAGGTCACCTTTACCGCAGCCCAGGTCGAGCACTTTGGCGTCGGCTTTGATCCATGAAGCAATAATTGTCAGGTCAAAGCGCAGCTGTTCAGGTATTTTTGATTCCATTTAAGAATCCTCCCAGCAGAGTGGTGAGCCGCGTATCCGGAATGAGAAAAGCATCGTGTCCGCAATCTGCTTCAATTTCGCAGAAGCTCACATCCTGTCCGGTGCGTTTTAATGCCTGGACAAGCTCTTTTGCCTGATAAGTGGGATAGAGCCAGTCTGAGGTAAATGAAATGATAAGAAACTTTGAGTGACTGCCGGAAAGATCCTGCAGGCTTTCTTTGGTGTTGACATTGTCTGCCAGATCAAAGTAATCAGCGGCTTTGGTGATATAGAGCAGTGAGTTTGCATCAAAGCGTTTGGCAAATTTTGACCCCTGATAGTGCAAGTAGCTTTCCACCTGGAACTTCGCATCAAAATTAAAGGAAAAGTCCTCTTTATCCTGGAGGTTTCTGCCGAATTTTCGGCGCATGGCATCGTCGGAGAGGTAAGTGATATGACCTATCATCCGAGCCACGGCCAGGCCTAAATCGGGGACAGCCTTGTCGTAATAATCACCCTTGTTCCAGTTTGGGTCGGCCATGATAGCCTGTCTCGCCACTTCATTAAAGGCAATGGCCAGGGCAGAGTGACGCATGGTAGTGGCTATGGGGATGGCGGATCGCACCATTTGCGGATAGCGGACAGACCATTCCAATACCTGCATGCCACCCACTGAGCCGCCAATGACTGAATGGAGTTTCTCTATCCCAAGGTGATCCAGTACCCGTTTCTGGGCATTGACCATGTCGCCAATGGTAACCATGGGGAAATCCAGGCCATAGGGTTTCCCCGTGGCAGGGTTTATGGATGAGGGGCCAGTGGATCCCATACAGCTGCCAAGGATATTACAGCAGATAACAAAATAGTGGTCGGTGTCAATCCCTTTGCCGGGCCCAACCATAAAGTCCCACCAGCCGGGTGGGCTGTCTGGTCCATCCTCTTCATAAAAACCTGCTACATGGGAGTCACCTGAAAAGGCATGGCAGATAAGGATCCCGTTATCTTTCTTTCGGTTGAGTTCACCTATCGTTTCATAGGCCACGGTGACAGGAGCCAGAGATAAACCACTGTCCAGCAGCTGCTCTTCTGCAGCTGCCTCGTAGGTAAAATATGCTTTGCTGACTTTCAAATCTTTTCCAATGCCTGTTCCA
>JAOZKX010000366.1 GCA_029935135.1 Desulfocapsa sp. | reverse complement strand
ACAGAGACAAAAAGACTGATAAGAATGGAAAAGGTGATGGCAATGGCAATATCACGAAAGAGCTGCCCTGCCTCTTCCTGCATAAAGATAATCGGCAGAAAGACCGCAACAGTAGTGGCCGTAGAAGCAAAAACCGCACCCCAAACCTCTCTGGTTCCTTCCCAGGACGCATTGTAGGCTGTCTTCCCCATTTTTCGGTGGCGATCAATGTTTTCAAGAACAACAATTGAGTTATCAACCAGCATCCCCACGGCAAAAGAGATACCGGCAAGGGAGACCACATTCAGGTTGCGACCGGTGATCCAGAGGAAGATAAAGGTACCGATGGCGGAAATAGGAATGGCCACAGCCGTCGTCAGAGTGGAACGAATACTGCGAAGAAAGACGAGCAGGACACAGATGGCCAGTAAACCGCCAATGGCCACATTCTTTTTCACCAGATCAATGGCCGTATTGATATAGGGACGCTGATCATACACCCAGTCGATATAGAGGCCCTGTTCTGCCAGGATACTTTCATTAAGATGTGCAACCTCTTTTTCCAGCCGGTCACTCATTGCCAGAACATTGGTCCCGGGTTCTTTGCGTACCCCGACAACAATCACCGGCTCGCCACTGTGCAGGACAGCAATGTTTTCCTTGGCGTGGCCGTTAGCGACTTCTGCGATATCCCGCAAGTATACTCGTTTGATACCATCATCAAAAACAACCACAGCCAGTGCATCTGCAGCTGTTTGAAACTGGCCCATGGTCCGAATCCGATAATTTTTACGACCGATGCCAAGGACTCCGGCGGAGCTGGTCTGGTTGGCGTTACGGACACTGCTGATCACTTGATTGATGCTGATATTATGACTGGCCATTTTATCCATATCCAGGGTGATATGGAGTTCAGAAAGGGTGCCGCCGAAGACAAAGAGAGAGCCCACGCCCTTAACCCGCTCGATGTGCTGACGCACATTGTCTTCAAAATAACTGAGATAGTGATTGATGGGGGTGGAATTTTCCGCCAGCGGTTTCAGCATCATCCAGATTACCGGAGAAGCATTGGCACCAGCTGATTCAATTATGGGCCGATTCACATTTTCAGGATAATCACCGACCTCATTGATCTTATTGGAGACCCGGAGAAGTGCCTCATCAAGTGAGGTGTTCAGTTCAAAGGAGAGGGTAATTTCACCATAACCATTATAACTGGAGCTCTCCATTTTGATAAGACCCTGCAGGCCTTTGAGCACCTCTTCCTGCTGCTCAACAACATCCTTTTCGATCTCATAGGGTGTGGCTCCTCCCCAGACAGTCTTTACGGTGATCTGAGGTGTTTCCACATCAGGAGTGAGCTGAACCGGAAGTTTATTAAATCCGATAACACCAAAAACCAGCAGCAGGATCACCCCAACGGTGACCGATACCGGTTTTTCCAATGAATATTTAATAAGATCCATTATTTTTCTCCAGTCACCCGAACCGGCTGATCCGGGCGAAGTCGCTCATTTCCTTCAATAACAACCAGCATGCCAGCCACAATATGGGCGCTATCCACCCCGACCTTTTCTCCCATAAAAGCGACGATATGCACCGGAAGAATGGCTGCCTTATCATCTTTAATGGTGTAGATAAAATCACTTCCCTGAAATTTAATTACAGCTGCACGGGGGATAATACTCAGTTCCTGCTCAGCGCTTGCCGGCAGATGGACGGTGGCCGACATATTGGCCGCAATAACTTCCTGGGCAGGAATTCTGATTTTCACAAAGATGTTTTTGGTTCTTACATCGGCAACAGGATCAATATCCTCGGCCACACCCTGCACTTTTTTCTCAAAGGCGTTGAGGGTAACCGATACCTGCTGTCCCTTTTTAAGATAGCGCAGCATACTCTCTCCCATGGGCGCCCGGACAAAGAGATCATCACTGGAACCTATGGATACCAGTTGTTTACCCTGCTGTACCCAGGCCCCGGTATCCACATTTTTTGTCAGAACGATTCCATTAAATGGCGCCCGGATGACACTGCGTTTCTTTCTGATAAGAAGATTGGCAAGCTCTTCCTGGCGAGCCTGTTTCTCCAGTTTGGCGTTTTGGTAGGTGTACAAAGCATCATCGTAATCTTTTTCACTCACACCGGATTCTTTATAGAGGGTTTCCAGTCGTTTGAAATGCTTGCCGGTATTCTGCAGGAGGAGATCATTCTGGGCAATGTGGGTCTTTTTCAGAGAGATTTCATTGTCGAGCATCTCCGTATCCAGCTGGACCAGAATATCGCCTTCCTCTACAAAACTGCCCTTTTGCACAAGGACCTTCTGCACAAGACCTGTTACTTCGGTGGAAACCTCGCTGATGCGGTCATAATAAAGAACACCAATCACCGATTGGGTCTGGGCTACAGTCTCTTTTGTCACCTTGCTCACCACCACAGAAGCCGGTGGCGGACCCTGGGCCTGGAGGGAAGTCACAAAGAGAAAGAAAAAGGGTAAAATATAGTGAAAGCGCATGGGATTCCTTTTGAAAAAAGAGATTAATCGGAATAGTTAATGGCCAGCCTATCCAGATTGCCCCGGATTGTGTGGAGAAGTCGGGTAAACAGGGCCCGTTCATCAGCGGAGATCCCTTCAATCAACTGTTCCGAAAATGATGCGAAGAGAACTTCCACCTCTGCAGCCATGTCTTTTCCCGGCTCAGTGAGAGAGAGGAGAATAGAACGGCGATCATCCGGATTCGGTTCTCTTTTGATAAAGGCCTTTTTTTCCAGACGATCCAGAATCCTGGTCACATTGGCAGCACTCTTTTCCACGATCTCACAGAGCTGATTCTGGGAAAGAGCATCGTCTGCAGGCATGTTTTTCAGGAGAATAAACTGCTCCACCGTCAGTCCATAGGGTTTAAGAGCCTTTTCCGCATGCTGGGTCATGGCCTGACTGGTTTGATAGAGCAGGCGT
>JAOZKX010000365.1 GCA_029935135.1 Desulfocapsa sp. | reverse complement strand
TAAGAGTGGGATCATCCATCCTCACCATTCCTGAGGCAAGAGCTCCTAAGTCTTGGGGAGACTGCTCCATCACGGCAACAAGTTCGCGAAGCCAGTCTGGATCAGCGACCGTATCCACATTTAACAGGGCTACATATTTACTCTTCGCGGCAGTTATACCTTCATTTACTGCCGCAGCAAAACCGCGATTCACCGGAAATGAAATAATTTTCAGATTAGCTGGCCCCTGTTCACGAACTGGCTCAACCGACCCATCCTCAGAACCGTTGTCGACTAGAATGATGGAAAAATTCTCGTAGGTCTGTTGCTCAAGGCTATCCAGGCATGGTCGAAGCCAGTCACCAGAATTCCACACCGGAATAACTACCGTTAAACTTCCACTGTCCATAGCTGCAGTATCCTTCACTTGACAGTATCGGAGAAAAGTTCATTTCTTCCACCATAACGCCCAAACAGACCATCGCGAAGAGCAAGGGCATAGGCACGAACGGTGGCAAACTTCCCGGTCAGCAATGCCTTAATCATTCCCCTTCCGGCAATCATTCTCCAGTATAAATACAAGCGAAAAAGCTTATTTCGTCTGAATTTACGAATAAAAAGAAACCTGTTGCGCAGACTGTAATAGAGGTAGAGCGTATCACGCTGTTTCCCACTGGACTGCATATCGTGCCAGGCTTTTGCAGCAGGGTTTATAGTACACTTGTATCCCAATCCTTTGATTCGTTCACACAGGTCTGCCATTTCACAACTAAAAAAATAGTCCTCATCAAAGAGGCCTGCTTTATTGATTACGGATCGGGGCATTAGGGCAATGGTACCGGAAACATAGTCAACCTCATATGGGCTATCCATGCTGCCAATATACTTTTCAGCCTCCTGACCAGCCCAATATGTCCTTCCGTTTCTGGCAGGATCCAGACCACCTGCAGACAAAAGATCATGAAAAGCTTCCTCATGAAAAAGAAGGGGCCCTGTCACACCGACCTGACGATCTTCTGAGAGAGATTCCAAAAGAAGTAACAGATCGCTCTCCTCTATAAAGGCATCTGTATTTAACAGGAGTATAAAATGTGGAGATCCGTAATGAGAAGTCTCTGGCGGTATTGACTGAAGTTTTTTGAAAGCAGTGTTGTTACCACCAGAGAACCCACTGTTCACCTGATTCAGCAACAGATCCACCTTGGGAAATTCAGTAGAGATCACCTCAACACTGCCATCGACAGAACCATTATCAACAACACAGATATGAGGCTGCAGATGTTTCCAGCCTGCTATTCTTCTCAAACAGCTGCAGGTCTCATCGTGTGCATTCCAGTTTAAGAGAACAACCGTCAGCTCTACATCTTTCATTATATTACGAGTTTCAACAGGACTCATTGCTATGGCACCAATACGGTTCTTTCATGCATTGGAGTTAATTTACAGGAGTTGAACACGAGGCGGCCAGGCCAGGCTGAAATCTTCATAATCCATTGTTAGATTTGGATTATAGGCAGGATCATTTTTGAGTAAATCACCCCAGTGTTGCTCCATATACTGTATTTCCCCAATAAATTGTGAGACCCTTTCAGGGGCATCTTCACTTTCACGAGTGGCGGATTCATGATGATATAATTCGGCATATGGTGTCCAGATATTTCGATACCCAGCCTCACGCACACGAAGACAGAAATCAACATCATTAAATGCAACCCGAAGATCTGTGTCATTTAGACCACCGACCTTTTCATAGGTATCCTTCCTAATCACCAGACACGCTGCTGTTACAGCAGAGAACCCACGAATAACATTTGCCGGTGAACCATCAGCGCAATCGGCCCGCTCCACATTTTTATGGGCATGCCCGGCAACGCGGCCAATACCAAGGATCACCCCTCCGTGCTGCAGGGTATCGTTAGGATACCAGAGTCTGGCACCAACTGCACCAACCTGGGGTTGCAGAGCAATACTGACCATTTCGGTCAACCATTCCGGTGACAGAACCTCAAGATCATTATTCAATAATCCCAAGACATCTCCACGGGCTATTTTAACAGCACCATTGTTCAATGCGGAATAGTTAAATGGACGCTCATCACGCAAGACACGCACCCTCTTATCATCCTGCAGACTCTCCAGATATTTCAGGGATTCCGGATCATCAGAAGCATTATCAACGATAATCAGTTCATAGTTCTCGTAGGTAGTCAGCTCAAGAATACTGCCGACACATATTCGTAACAGCTGTACCGCATTCCTGCTTGGTATAATAAGGCTAACCAGGGGAGGATTTACAGGCAGTTTATAATGGATCCGGTATCCTCCCATAACAGCCTCAGTTCTGGCTTGAATTTTTTTTCGCTGGAAATGTTCCTGTAATGCCTTTTTACCTGCAAGGACAGCATATTCTGCAGTGCTTCCATATCCACGCCAATGGTAAAGTATCCTGGGTATATGGATGATCTGCGGGGCAGTAACATGTTCAATGCAACGCAGAGCAAGATCGTACTCGTGGGCCCCTTCAAAACCCATCCTGAACCCGCCGGCATCTTTCAGGAGATCAGTGGCATAAACACCAATATGGGCCAACAGATTCTGTGAGTAAAAAAGATCAATGTCCCACTCACATTTAAAATAAGGTGCAAATCTATTTCCATCCTGATCGATTTTATCTTCATCAGAATAGAGCAGACGAGCAGTCGGGTTTTTGTTGATCGTATCTGCAACCCAGAACATCGCCTGTTCACTGAGCAGATCATCATGCCCCAAAAACACGACCCAGTCACCGGAGACAAGTTCAACCGCACTATTGGAAGCTGCTGAATAATGTCCATTCAGCTTGCGAAATACAACCTTCACACGAGGATCTTTCTGGCAATAGTCCTCAAGGATAGAACGAACTTCTGGAAATGTTGAGGCATCGTCTGCTATGCATAATTCCCAATTTTCATAGTTTTGTTTCAGTACGGATTCAATGGCCT
>JAOZKX010000364.1 GCA_029935135.1 Desulfocapsa sp. | reverse complement strand
TAAACTCTCAGAGAAGCTATAAAGTTTATCTTGATTCAGCACAGATTTCCTGCAAACCAAATGCGATAACGATTTACCAGATAGTAAACTATTTGAAAGAAAATCAGCATGAAGTCTCAGAAGATATACACACAGCAGATTTTGTTATTTATAATAGTTGTGGATATGATCAGGGACATGAAGATATGTGTCACAGATTTGTGCAGGAAATGGTCATGGATAAGCAAGTTAATGCGACGGTTCTTGTTCTTGGGTGTATGAATAAAATAGATCCCCACTGGTTGGATGGGCATAAAGAGAAAGTCCAGATGGTTCAGGATATTGAGGATTTGGATCGGATTTTTTTGACTCGAAAAGAAATAGATGTATCCAGACAAGCCTGTTTTGATGTAACTGATGCAAATAGCAGCAAAATATTGACAGATGTAACATGGTTCGGAAGAACCACTATGTTTTGTGGTACTTTTCTGTATAAACACTTTAAAAACTGCAGGTATCCTAGATTTTCCAGAGTGCAATTTGGTAAACTTCTAGATGAGGTCAGGTGTCACAACAAGTGTTTTGTGCAAATTGGTTCTGGTTGTGTGGGAAATTGCAGTTACTGTATTATCAAAAAAGCGAAGGGCGCTCCCCAATCAAGGTCAGTAGAAAAGGTTCTGGAAGATTTACAAGAAAATTATAGTGAAGGAAAAGTTATTAATCTGGTAGCAGATGACTGTCCTAGTTTCGGAGTGGATACAGGCACAGATATATTTTATTTACTGGATGAAATTACGGATGCTTTTCCCGATGTACCTATTGATATAAGCTATGTGAATCCGACATGGCTTGAAAGGTATGGTGATGACTTTGTGGATATGTTTCAGCGTGTCAGGGTAAATAGCGTGAATATTTCCATGCAATCATTTTCTAATAAAATTATCCAAAGGATGAATAGAAATTATCAGAGCCAGAATATTATAGCAATAATTAAAAAAATCAGGGAAGTCTCTCCCGACACCCTGATTTGGGGACATATGCTTGCAGGTTTTCCCGGAGAAACCTGGAAGGATTTTTATGTTTCTTTAACGCAATGTCAATGCTTTGATTATTTTTATGCATTCGCCTATTCACCCCGTACTGGGACGGCAAGTATGAAAATGAATGGCAGGAATTCTGTTTTTTGCTGTGAATTGAGACGACAGCTGCTGCAATATATCCAATTGTTTAGGATTGGTAGAAGAGTTTTTCTGTAGGGAGCAGCGTGCAAAGAAGTATGACTTTTATGACAAGAATTGTTTTTGATTGTTTCTTCTGTGTTTTTATTGCATTGCTTGTAGCTGCATGGCAGATTGTAGGTCCTCAAGGGCTGGTAATTTCGTTTGTTCCTTATATTGTCTGTATCTGCTGGCTTTCTCTTGCTGCAGGACGATTACTTTCTTATTGGGGAGGGCGAGCGACTTCATCTCCAATGACGGATATGATTGATTTTGTCGGTGGCTCATTTTTGCTGCAACTGTTCCTGTTTCTCTGTGTATATATTTTTCATTTCAGTGTGCTGAGTGCACTGTTACCCGCCAGTGTACTTTTGCTTTGTACCTATTATGTATTCCATAAACGGATTCTCCCTAGTGATTACGGCAGCCGTCAGTCTGTATACATTCTTCTGATACTCCTACTAATACTGGGTGCAGCTGGTTTGTGGTCCCGGCAGGCTTTGACGCAATATTTGTCAAATGATATTAGTATGTTTTTTCAGCCAAATATCGATTGTTATATTCATACCGGCGTGTTTCTTCCCTTTACCCGTGGAGATTATAGTCTGGCAAATTTCTTTTTTTCCGGGGAAAAGATCTATTTTTATCATTATGGCTCGTATATGTTTTCTGCTGCAGCGGTAGAACTTGGCGTAGAATCTGCTCTTGATCTGACGACATCTTTCTGGCTTCCCTTTGGTGTTTTCCTTATGGGCTTGAGTGCCTTTGGCTTGGGGTATGAAAATGGCGGCTTTACTGCTGGTTGTGGAGCCGTTTTTGCTCTCCTGTTGGTTCCAGATGCATCAACATATTTGTTTAGTAATCAATACTTCAGTTTTCACTGGTTGCTTCAATTGTCACCCGGTTGTGCTTACGGTTTGGCTTTTGCCGCCTACGGTTTTGTCTGGCTTATTCGTTACAAAAGAGAACAACGCCGATGTGCCTTGTGTATAGCACTGTTTGTCCTTGTCGCTATGATTTTTATCCGGGCACATTTTCTTCCTTTATTTGTTGGAGTAGTCATAATCTGGATTCTCCTTTTTGCTTCAAACCTGCAGCCAGTTAAGCGTGCTGTTTTTGCAGTGTTGGCTCTGGCAGTATTGCCATTGAGGCCATGGGTTGTTTCGCATTTGACCATGGCTCCCTCTCTGGTAGGACCACCTGGCGGTTCTGTTTTTATTCCAATGGCACTCACTTCAAAGTTTGGGGATGGCAATTATTTTGGTTTAGCCGGAATGGTTATTCAGGCAGATTCCCAGTGGATTCAGATTTTGGGTGGTATTGTCTTGATGACTATGAGTATGCTTGGTGCTTATCTGTTCTTGACTTTTTGCCTGATGGTAAATGGGATGATTCGGGGTCGCTCTATTCCTTATTGGGACAGTTTGCCTTGGATTGCATTGTTCTGCTATAGTTTTCTTGCCTGGTTTTTGCCCATCAGTGATCGTACGAATCGATTTGAGTTGGCTCATCGTCCGTTTGTTCTTGTGTATTTTTTGTTTGCTGTTTGGTTGGGCAGCCACGCATTCAGTAGGTTTAAATATGAAAAAATCAGATCTTGGAAATATGGCGTGCTTTCACTGCTGATTGTTGCCGGCTTGTTTTCTCCGTGGCATTACGGACGCGCGATTCATGGTGGTCAGTTATCTCGTGTGCCAATGCAGAAAGGAATATATGAGGCGGCTCTTTTTTTGCGGGAACATTCCCAGCAGGGAGATGTTTTTGTTA
>JAOZKX010000363.1 GCA_029935135.1 Desulfocapsa sp. | reverse complement strand
CCGCAATTTCAAGAATGGCAATGAGCTGGCTTCTGGCAAATTTCTGCCGGCGCTTATCGGCATAGGCAAGGGTGGCCAGAGCCCGTGGTACGAAATAGAGACGATGGGTGCGCAAAAGTGCTGCACCATAACTGGTCTCCATTGACCAGATTGCCAGAATCACAGAAGGTTCCACCCCAAAACGGGTTTCAACATCAGTCAGAATCTGTCTGTAGACCGCCGACATAATCAGACCATTTGTAACGGCCCCCCGATTAACCCTGGCATCCAGATAATCCCAGATTTCCGTGGTAAATTCCGGTTGGTATGCGGCACTTTTCAAAACCTTGGCATACGGGGCGGTGACCCCTTGAAAAACCCGGTCATATGTGGAGCGCTCTATCCCTTTTTTCGCTGCTTCCTTATAAAAGGAATCCAGAAACTCCGGGAAGGTCTGTGTGTCAGCAGGTACTGCAGCCCGTAACTCTGTCGTAAAACAGAGAAAGCAACACCCCACCAACAATATCAACCCCAAACACTTATTCAGACTAGCCATAATACCCTTTTTCATACAATCAATTTCTTGATTACCACTCAAGCTCAGCTTTGTTGCATATTGTTTATAGGAGCTCGCCTCTGCGAGCGAATAAACATGTTGCTAAACCTAGAAAATCGCTCGCAAGGGGCGAGCTCCTACAGTTCAACTTAGCAGTTACCTGAGTTTTGGTGGTAATCAGGATCATTTAAAAAACATTCTGTCTTCACTCGTAACTATAGCATTTTTATATTCTGGAACGCCACGAGTATATCAAGTTGTAGAGGCTTAAAGCTGTAACTCGATTCTTTGGATCTGTAAAGAAAATGTGAGATCCTTTCCCGTTAATTTTTCCCCACTCAATGAAATGATGCTGGCCGAAAATCGCCAGCTATCCTGTCATGGATACGGTACAGTGGAGTCATGAAGCAACTAACAGATTCCGACTACGAACAGATTATTCAACGCCGAGATCCACGCTATGACGGCCGCTTTTATTGCGGTGTCAAAACCACAATGATCTATTGCCGACCTGTCTGTCCAGCCAGACCCAAATTCAAAAACATTATTATCTTTAAAAGTCCCAGTGCCGCTGAAAAAGCAGGCTACAGAGCATGCCTTCGATGTCGTCCTGACCTGGCACCGGGCTGTAAAAGTGTTGCTCCGGGAACAGAGATCATTGGCAATGCATTGCGTTTCATTGAAGAACAGGCCGGTGACGCTCAAAGTGTGAAATCACTGGCCCAGACCCTTGGCTTGTCTGATCGGCACTTGCGACGACTGTTTGATGAGCATCTTGGTGCATCCCCCATTGAAATTATGCAGACACAAAAACTGCACCTGGCAAAACAATTCATCCTGGAAACCGACAAAGCCATGGGCGAAATTGCCTTTGCCACCGGTTTCAATTCCATCCGAAGATTCAATGAGGCCTTCAAGGCCTCCTACCGAATGTCGCCATCTGCCTTCAGAAGCAGGAGAAGTCTGCAGGCTCAGCAGGAAGATCTATTACGCTTGAGCATACTGGTTCGTAGCCCCTATGACTTCCCAAGTATTCTTGCCTTTTTAAAAAGACATGTGGCTTATGGTATCGAAAAAGTAGGCAGTCATTATTATGAACGCTATATCCCGATAAAAGAATCATATGCAACAATACGGGTCTCCATAAACAAAAAACAGGACGCCCTGCAGGTCTCCCTGAAAGGCCTGGAACTCAGTCAGGTCTCCAGGGTCCTTGTCAAAGTAAAGCGATTATTCGATGTGGATCACAACCCTGCCCATTTACCTGATTCCCTGCCATCAATCTATGCCGGACAGCGTGTTCCTGGTAGCTACGACCCTTTTGAGGTCGCTGTTTCCATTATCATCAGCCAACTCATTTCCACCCAACAGGCCTCGCAAAAACTGGCAGTACTCATACAGCGCTTTGGTGCAGAACTAAACGGGAAGGAAATTTATCGCTTCCCGACTCCTGCAGAATTGATGCATGCAGAGATAGAGGAAATCGGGATTACAAAAAGTAAAGCCGGTGCCATAAGAACCATATCTGCCATGGTTCATGCCAACGACCTTCATTTTTCCTACAGCACAGACTTAACAAAAACCAGCAAGACTCTCCTTTCCGTAAAAGGCATTGGTCCCTGGACCACTGAAATGATGCTGATGCGTTGCTTCAACGATGCCGATGCGTTCCCCAAGAACGATCTTATTATAAAAAGAGCCATGGAACGCAACCTGGTCAAAGAGTCCGAATGGCAAACTAACCGTTCCTATATGACCCATTATATCTGGAATGCCTTTGCCCAAGCCCTCTCTAAAACAAAAAAACCATGACAATGTTCTACCAGGAAATCCAATCTCCCCTGGGAGCTATTTGTATTGCAGCAGACAACAACTCTCTCAGGTTCCTCACCTTTGACCCTGACGGAAAAATGGCAAAAAAGATCTCCGCCGACTGCAGACCTGAGCCCAACGCAATCACCCTGGAAACACGCATTCAGCTCCAGGAATATTTTGCTGGAAAGCGTACTGATTTTACCCTCCCCGTTGCCTTCAGCGGCACAAAATTCCAGGAACAGACCTGGCGAGCGCTATTAAACATACCGTATGGGGAAACACGCAGCTATTCGGAGCAGGCCCATCTCATAGGCAATCCGAAAGCAGTACGGGCTGTAGGCAGAGCAAATGGTCTCAATCCCATAGGTATCATCGTGCCCTGCCACCGGGTCATTGGAAAATCCGGTAAACTGACAGGCTATGCAGGTGGTCTTGCGAGAAAACGCTTCCTCCTTGGCCTGGAAAATGGCCGCTAAAGGTAAGGACAGGAATCTTGAGTACATTTTACCCACCCCAAATAAACAGAGTGTGTAATTTCTAAGCAAAAGCATTCCTGAAACTACCGAGCAAACGAGGCCTCACAAAACTTTAACACTTAATATCAGTATGTTATCAGATTTCAAC
>JAOZKX010000362.1:1818-2980 GCA_029935135.1 Desulfocapsa sp. | reverse complement strand
GAATTGGCATTGGCAGTAAATGCAGAGTCATAAGTTCCATCAGCCTTAATGCGGGCAAGATTGGTGCGATTATTAAAATTACCTCCAAGAATGGCAGCTTCACCGGCCACGGTACCGCCGCTCTCCACCAAAGCAATCCTTTTTACTTCATTATCGATAACATCCCCAGGCTCGTAGAATGTATCAACACTCCCGTCGCCATTTAAACGAACGATATCGGGTCGGCTGACCCCATTAACACTGGTGAACCATCCAACGATAATTATCTTCCCGTCCTGTTGTTCTGCAATGTCATTGATATAGACAAAATCGCCAGGGAAATTGTCGGTGAAAGTTGGCGTGAAGCCACTGTCCAAATGGAGTGTATCGGCGTGAAGAGACGGAGGATTAGCAAAGGGGAAAAATGTCAACAGTAATAAAGTGAGAAGGAAATGAACTCTGAATGTGATTCTATTGTTGATGGCTTTCATAAGGTACTCATTTTGGTTTTTGAGACTGATAAAGGCGACTCTTGAGGAATAATACTTCTCAGAACATTAAATCATAATTGAAATTTATATTAAAGAAAATTGTGAATTTTGCTATAATGAAACAGGCTGTGATTTCGATGAGTTGTGGGATGTTCTGATCTGCTGCACTTTCTGCTGTTATCCAGATGTGTTGCGAAATATGAAATGATAGTGAGAGAAAACCAGGTAGAGGAAGTCAGCAATAATGAATATGTCCACAGTTATTACTATAGAGATACTCGTAAAGATAAAGCAGCAATACCGCCTGGGGTGGCATGGTACCCATGGTGTTATCCACTGGAGTCGAGTATACGAGAATGGAATGAAACTCTCTGAACAGGCTGGTGTAAATAGTCGGGTTCTGCAATATTTTTCTATCTTTCACGACAGCAGAAGAGAGAATGAGTATACGGATAAAAATCACGGAAACAGGGGAGCACAACTGGCCTTGAAACTGCGTGACGATATTTCTTTAGATGATGATGAATTTACACTGTTAATTACTGCCTGCAGTCTGCATACATCCGTAAGAACACATGATGATATAACTGTACAGGCATGTTTTGACAGTGACAGACTGGATCTAGGCAGGGTTGGAACCATGCCCGATGCCGCCTATTTATGCACTCCCATGGCTAAAAGTGCAGATGTTA
>JAOZKX010000362.1:0-1808 GCA_029935135.1 Desulfocapsa sp. | reverse complement strand
GAATGGGGCTACGAGCGCAGTTTGATACACAAATTACCATGTGGATCTTTTGGGTTGGCAGGTGATATTACTTAAGTGAATTGATGACAGGCAACTATTCTGAAATAGCAGCTGATTTAACATCAGCCAACCACGCCAATCGAAATAAGCGTATCGGGCAATTCTTCTTCTTTGGGGTTGCAATTGATATATTGCTTATATTGACGGAACTTGCTGCCGGACTCTCTCCTCTCGATGATATTATTCGCCACCCCTGGCTCTATGGCTATATTATCCTGATTACTGTGGCCGCGTTTTCAATCTTTGGAGCAATGATTGGTTCCAGGGAAGATGAACTTGAAAAACTTGCACTGCGTGATCCACTGACTGGTCTTTTTAATACCCGTTACCTGTGGGCTCGAATGGATGAAGAGTGGGCCACCGGAAAACGGGAAGGGCATGACAGTTCATTGATCCTGTTTGATCTGGATTTTTTTAAAAAAATAAATGACAATTATGGACACCCGGCGGGGGACGAATTGCTTAAGCATATTGGGAAGATATTACAACATGCTGCCCGCAAAGGTGATACCGTGGCCCGAATAGGTGGTGAGGAGTTTGTTTTTTTTCTGCCCCATACTTCTGTGACTGCAGCAGCAGTAATTGCTGAGCGTATTCGTGACACAATCAGCAAAACAACAATGGTCACCGCCAACCGGCAGCAGATTAAAATTACGGTTTCAGCGGGTGTTGCCGGGACCAATAAATACAACAGCAGTATTCCCAAAATGCTATATGGCAAGGCTGACAAGGCACTCTACCGCGCTAAAAAGCAGGGAAGGAATTGTGTGCTTATCAGTGATGTTCCCAGTAAGAAAGTTCACAGACCACTGGAGACAAGGGTGTAAACAGAATGATATTGCTAAAGAATCTGTTGAAACAACGATATGGTTTGAGTATTGAGGGGAATTGCAATTAACCACATGAAAGATATATTTATAAAAGTCTTTACTTTTATGCAGCAGGAAAATGTCTTCAAGCTTCTGTTGGTGATCTTGTTGATCGTTCTCGGTAGTGCGGTCCTTATTTCCTGGCTGGAACCTGATCTTTCTTTTGTCAGCGCTATCTGGTGGTCTATCGTCACACTTACTACAGTGGGATATGGTGATATCTCACCAGTTACTTTGGGTGGGCGTGTAGTTGCAGTTGTCATTATGTTTTTTGGCATTGGGGTGTTGGGAATGCTCAGTGCCAGTCTGGCAGCTTTGCTAATCAGTAAAAAAAATAAGGAGAACCGCGGTATGTGCAAAACTGCATTGACAGATCATATAATTCTTTGTGAGTGGAACCATCGAACCCGGGCGATCCTCAAAGAACTTCGCGCAGACAGTAAAAGCAGTGGTTCCCCAATCGTTCTTATTGCAGATATCGATGCCAAGCCAGTGGATGACAATCTGCTTTTTTTTGTTAAGGGACAGGTCAATGAGGAAACCCTGACCCAGGCAAATCTGGCACAGGCACGCACTGTTGTGGTTCTTGGTGATGATGGTCTTGAAGCCACTTCCCGTGATGCTAAGGTGGTGCTCACCACACTGACAATTGAGAGCATGGCTGACGATGTCTATTCAATTGTGGAACTGGTTGATAAGGCAAATGAACAGCATTGCCGGCGTGCTCATGCCGATGAAATTATTATCGGCAGTGAACTATCCAGCCATCTGCTGGCAACAGCAACTCTGGATCATGGCATTAGCCGTATCGTTTCCGAACTGCTCAGTTCCCATCATGGAAATGAACTGTATGCCGTACCTGTTCCAGGGAAACTGGCA
>JAOZKX010000050.1 GCA_029935135.1 Desulfocapsa sp. | reverse complement strand
GTATCTCTGTGAACCTTTCCGGACGGCAGTTTGCAAGTGAAGGTCTGGTGGCAATGGTGGATTCTGTTCTGCAGGAGACGGGGCTTGATCCTGGTCGCCTGGAACTTGAAATCACGGAAACGGTTATTATGAATGATGTGGACGCCACCATTGAAAGCCTCTGGCAGTTGAAGAAGCTGGGTATCATCCTCTCGGTGGATGATTTCGGCACCGGCTATTCATCCTTGAGCTATCTGAAAAAATTCCCCCTTGATGTCCTCAAGGTAGACCGTTCTTTTGTGATGGATATCCAGGAGGATGCCAATGATCGGGCTGTTGTGAAGGCTATTGTCTCTCTGGCGATTCAGTTGAAGATGATGGTTATTGCTGAAGGGGTGGAAAATAGTGAACAACTGAGCATTCTCCAATCCATAGACTGCCATGAAATGCAGGGCTATCTGGTGAGTCCCCCTGTTCCGGCAGAAGAGTTCTATCACTTTATTGAGGACTGGGAGAAGGAAGATAAGTACTTACAGATAGTGAAGGATTGCCGATAGCAAGCCGGGTGAAAAAAATGAAAACAATCGAAGATCAGAAACATCAGCGGAAGAGGCAACTTACCATTCAATACATGGTGGCTGTCACTCTTGTTTTTCTTGTATCCCTCTCCTCCCTGTTGATTATAAAACATATCCTGAAGCAGCAGGAAGGATATGCAGCAGTGATCAATATAAGCGGCAGACAGCGTATGTTGTCACAACAGATAGCACTGTTGGCCCATGAGATTGTTACCGAGGGTGAGCAGGAGGGAAAGGAAAATCTCAAGGGTCAGATAGGTTCTTCCATTAGTCTGATGCGAGAGTCTCATCAACATCTTATTTCTGGAAAGGAAGAGGACAATACGGGTGTTGCACTAAGCGCTGCACTTTTTCAAATGTATTTCCATCCCCCCCTTGAGGTAGACAGGCTTGTCGGTGAATACCTTGCTGCCATAGAAGCAATAATAGCAGTGCCTGTCACGGAAGAGAGTCTTAGAGAGTTAAGTGTACTGGCAATAACGGCCCGCACAACTCTGCTCACTGCCCTTAATCGCGTGGTGCAGGAGTATGAGACGGAAAGTATTAAATATTCCAAGGCGTTGACAGATAGTGCCCTTATAATATTTCTGTTGATGGTCCTCCTTCTGGGGCTGATTGTTGTCTTCGGTTTTCGCCCCATGGCCCATGTGGTGGCTGAAAACGAAGGTATGCTCAACTCTATTCTCGATTCAATCCCCATCCTGATGGATATCGTTAACAAAGAAGAGGGAACGATTCTCTACCAGAGTAAATTTCTTCTCGATCGCCTGGGAGAGTCCGCCGTAGGCCAGAAATGCTTTGAGGCCTATAAAACCGACCAGATACAGTGTGATGCCTGTCCAACAGGGAAGGAACTACCGGATTTGGAGACAAAGGTTACCACCTGTTTTGACAGGTTTGGATCCAGGACCATTATTCAAATGACCCATTTACCCATACTCTTTAAGGGAGAAGAGGCGTTCCTTCATACCTTCCAGGATATTACGGAACAGCAGAAGAGTGAGGCCTTTTTGATCCGGGCCAAAGAAGAGGCCGATCACGCCAGTAAGCTGAAATCAAACTTTCTTGCCAATATGAGTCATGAAATCAGGACTCCAATGAATGCCATTATTGGTTTCAGTGATCTGGCCCTTGAGACCGAGTTGACTGCCCAGCAGCAGGACTATCTGGCTAAAATCAACCAGTCCTCCCATTCTCTTCTGAAAATTATCGGTAAAATCCTTGATTTTTCCAAAATTGAAGCGGGCAAGGTGGAACTTGAGAAGAAGGCGTTTTCCTTACAGGAAATCCTCCATGATCTTACCCTTCTCTTTACTGATAAGGCCAGGGAGAAAGGAATTGAACTGGTGAGTCGGCAGGAAAGTGATATCCCTGCCTCACTTATCGGTGATGCCTTACGATTGCAGCAAATTCTTGTGAATTTAGTAGATAATGCTCTTAAATTTACTGAGCAGGGTGAAGTGAGCATCCAGGTAAAGCTGTTGGGGATTACTGCCCAGCAGGCGATAGTGGAATTCAGTGTGTCAGATACTGGTGTCGGCATACCCAGTGATGCACAGCTCACTCTTTTTGATTCTTTCTCCCAGGCCGACGGCTCATCCACACGAAAATATGGGGGGGCTGGCTTGGGGCTGACCATCTCCAGACAACTGGTGGAGTTGTTGGGAGGAGTGCTCAAAGTCAGCAGTGAGGAGGGAGTGGGGAGCGTCTTTACCTTTACAGCTGCTTTTGAGCTGTTTGCCGTCGGAATGTCTGGAAGCAAGGAGGAACGGGAAAGCGGCACTCATGAAGAGGATAGTGCGTCCCGAATCAGAGGGGCTCAGGAGAGAAGGCAGATTGGTGAGCGCAGGGAGAATAGTGGTGACAGAAGGAAAAAGACTGAAGGGTACCATTTGCCTGAAAGGCTGATCTGTCTGGATATGAAACAGGGGCTTGCCAGACTTGAGGGAAATAGTGAGCTCTACTTTCGACTGTTGCAGGAATTTGCCGCCGAGACGCGTTCCATGGAAGAGAAAATTCTGGAGGCCATTGAGAGTAAGGATCAGAAATCTGCTGAAAGACTGGTGCATACAGTCAAAGGAATGTCAGGGATTCTTGGGGCCATGGATCTTGCCGCCGCTTCCCTTGATCTTGAAATGGTTCTTAAAGAAGGTGGGGAAATCAAAGTGGGGCTGGCACGATTTGCAGAATCACTGCAGCAGGTTCTCCAATCCATTGCAGCGCTGACAGATGCGCAGAACAACCTGAACACCATAGCTGAAAAAAGCCAACCAGTGAGTGAAGAAGAAGTGGCCCGGCGTATGGCCGAGTTGACCGCCATGCTGCATGAGAAGAATTTTCAGTCCGGCAGCAAGTGGAATGAATTAAAACAATTATTGCCGATGCTGACCGAAGAAAAATGCCAGCAACTGGATCATGCCCTGAACAGTTTTGAGTTTGAAACCGCCCTGAAAATGCTGGCGGAGATTGATATTCGACTGTCAGAGTTAATTGCAGAGAAAGGGAGTGGCAGCAATGTGTAGAAGACAGATTTGTCATCGTATTTTTAATACTATTTTGTTTGCAGTGTAATAATGAAAACAGAGAATAATTTAAAACTGGCTGGCTGGATTTTGTTCTTTGCCTGGACCATCTCCCTTGCGATACTGTTCGGGCTGGCAAATTACCATATCATGAAAGAAACCAGAGCAAAAGCCCTTGTCCAGAGTCGGGCCCATCTGAGTAAAGATGTGGCCTTCAGACACTGGGCGGCAACCCATGGTGGTTTTTATGTCCCCGTTACCAGAGAAACTCCTCCTAATCCTTATCTGGCGCATATTGACTTAAGAGATATAAAAAGTCCAGACGGTACCAGCTTGACATTGATGAATCCGGCCTATGCAACCCGACAACTCAATGAAGCGTTCCCCAGGACATTCGGTGTATTCGGCCATCTCACCAGTTTGAAATTATTACGCCCGGAAAATGCTCCTGATCAGTGGGAAACAGCCTCCCTGCACAAATTTGAAGAGGGAGAAAAAGAAATATATGAATTTACTGATATTGATGGTGAACCGTATCTGCGTCTTATTCACCCCCTGACAATAGAAGAAAATTGTCTGAAATGTCACAGTCATCAGGGGTATGCCCTAGGTGAGGTCAGAGGAGGTGTTGCAGTTTCACTCTCCATGAAGGATGCCTATGCTCGGGAACAGCAGAGCCAGATTATTATCCTCCTCCTTTTTTCCGGCCTCTGGGCCTTGGGGACATCCCTAATTGTGCTGGGAAGTAAAAAACTAGCCAGGGCCTATAGAATGCGGGATGAGAGCCTGCAGCGTCTGGAAACTTTATACCAGAAATCCACCGACGGAATTTTGTTGATAAAGGATGGGGAATTTATTGACTGCAACGAAGCCGCCATGCAGATGTCAGGGTATACGGCAAAGACAGAAATTCTCGGCTTTCATCCGGCAGATCTTTCTCCTGCAGAACAGCCGGACGGGCGGGCATCCCGGGAAAAAGCAGATGAAATGATGCAGCTCTGTCTTGACCAGGGCAGCAATCGTTTTGAATGGGTGCATCGGGATGCTCAGGGGGGGGACTCCTGGGTTGAGGTGGTTCTTACTCGCATTGAACTGCAGGATATACCCCTTATTCATGTCGCCTGGCGTGATATTAACACATTTAAGAACGATCAGGAGGAACTGGCAGAGCATCGTCATAATTTAGAAAATATGCTGGTGGAACGAACGACAGACCTGCGGGAAAGCCGGAATGCGTTCCAGCAACTGGTGAATGATATGGGCGATAATTTTGTCGTTTTCAGTTATGTGGGAACAACCGGTGAGTTGACCTTTGTAAGTAATGGCGTTACCTCAGTTTTTGGTTTGAGTAGAGAAGAGGTTATCGGCAAACCATGGGGGCCGCTTGTTGACTGGTATGAAGAGGATATACGACTTGCCGAGTCTGAGATACAGAAGTTACTTGCAGGACAGATCACTTTTTCTGAAATGGAGCTGCACTTTATGCATCCGGAAAAAGGTGCCCGTACTCTTCACTCCTTAACCCATGTAATTCAGAAAGATGCAGACGGTCCAATTTTGATCGGTGGTATTCTTGAGGATATCACCGAATTGAAACAGATCCATCAGCAGTTGAAAGATGCCGAGAAGAGGGCAGTAGCGGCCAATAAACAGAAAAGTCAGTTTCTGGCCAACATGAGCCACGAGATTCGAACACCCATGAATGCCATGATCGGTCTTTCAGAACTGGCATTGGAGACAAATCTTACCGATCAGCAACATGATTACCTGAGCAAAATCCATAGCTCTTCCCTGGGACTCCTCACTATTCTCAATGATATCCTGGACTTTTCCAAGATAGAAGCCGGCAAGATAACATTGGAAGAGAGGGTCTTTTCCTTGCCGGAAATGATCGATGGCCTGGGATTTCTCTTTGATGACCAGGCTCAGCAGAAGGGGTTGGGATTATTGCTGGAAATAGATTCTGCTGTCCCCTCTTTTCTTTATGGAGATTCTTTTCGACTGCGTCAGGTGCTGGTCAATATAGTGGGTAATGCCTTAAAATTTACCGAAGAGGGAAATGTTGCCGTTAATGTGTCCCTTCTGAGTCAGACTGAAAAACAGGTGCAGCTGCAGTTTTCCATTGTGGACAGCGGTATCGGGATTTCTGCAGATAAACTGACACGACTCTTTAAGGCATTCAGCCAGGTTGATGCCTCCTATACCCGTAAGTATGGGGGGACTGGTTTGGGACTCGCTATCTCCAAAGAACTTATGGAGAGAATGGGAGGGCGTCTGGAGGTCCGGAGTGAAAAAGGAGAGGGCAGTACATTTACTATTCTCGTTGACTTAGGAAAAGTCGAACAGGAGGAAATGATTCTCCAGGGTTCACAAAACAAAGAGGCAGAGAAGAAAAAAACTGCTATGAAATGTATCGCCGGGATCCACATTCTGCTGGTGGAAGATGATGCGATTAACCGGCAGGTGGCCAGCGAAATCCTTCACCAGGCAGGTGCTCATGTGGAGACTGCAGTCAATGGAGAAGAGGCAGTAGAAGAATATCGTTCTGCTCTAAGAGAGACTATACCTTTTTCCGCCATCCTTATGGACATTCAGATGCCGATATTGAATGGTTATAAGGCCACAGCCAAAATACGAGCCTATGAAAGGGAGCAGTTGGACCTTTCCTCCCATATTCCCATTATTGCCATGACCGCCCAGACCATGGTTGGAGACCAGAAAAAATGCCTTGCTGCCGGGATGGATGATTATATTGCCAAGCCGGTTAACAGTGCTGATCTTTTTATAACCCTGGCCAAGTGGATTGCTTCTAATGCAGTCGGGGAAACAGCCTCTCCCCGACTGGCAAAAGAGAAGACAGAAGAGCAAAAAAGATCTGCAGCTCCTCAGCTGCCGGATGTCCTGCCGGGTGTCGATCTGGAGGATGGTCTTGCCCGGTTGGAAGGAAATGAGGACCTGTATTTGTCTCTCTTGAGGAAATTCGGTACAGAACAAAGCGGGACAGCCCGTAAGATTGAAGAAAATCTGCAAAAAAATAAGTTGGCAGAAGGCAGACAACTTCTGCATACAGTTAAAGGTCTGGCTGGAAATCTAGGTGCTTTAGCTCTTGCCCGGGCGGCACTGAACCTGGAGAATGTTCTGGATCAGGAAGGGGATAGTGCACTGTTTCTTGATTCGTTTATGGATTGCTTCGATGAGGTGTTTGTCTCAATCACCACCCTTCTGCCTGAAGAGAGGGGGCAGAAAAAACAGAGTGCAGCTGTTAATTACCACCATATCGTTCCTCTTCTTGAGGAATTGCTTTCCATGCTTGCTGCAAACCATTTTAATGCAACAGTGAAATGGCAGGAACTCAAACCATTGTTTCAGGGAGAGGAATCCGGGAGAGTGACCAGGATTGATTCGTATATAAGTGCCTTTGAATTTGAACCCGCCATGGAATTGCTTGATGAGATAATAAGTCGAATGCGGGCTGCCATCACTGAAGGGGGCTGACTTTAATGCTGCAAACATATTTACAGATTTGTATTCGCATGGTTCTGCTGCCCATTTGCCTCCTCTTTATTGTTGAAAGTTCACCTGCCCCAGTATCAGCGGAGGACAGGCAGCAGGTTCTGGAAAAAGTCTCCTTGCAGCTCTTTTGGAAACATCAGTTCCAGTTTGCTGGTTTTTATGCTGCTGTTAAAGAGGGCTATTTCACTGATCAGGGGCTGGAAGTAGAGATTCGAGAGTATCAGGAAAGTGCTGATCCGGTAGATGAGGTGACTGCCGGGCGTGCTGATTTCGGTGTTTACTCCGATGACCTTATCTTCGACCGTATGGAGGGAAGGCCTGTTGTACTGCTGGCTAACTATTTCAAACGATTTCCGTTGGTTTTTCTCGCTCAACCGGGGCTGAAAACCCTGGATGATCTGAAGGGCAAGCGTCTGATGATCAGCATTGAACGGGCAAATTCGAGGGTTCTTCGCGCAGCCTTCCATCAGGCCGGGTTAACAGTGGGTGAAAATATCGAATTGGTGCCCACCAGTTTTGATGTGAGCTCACTGATCCGTGGGGAAGTGGATGCATTTGCCGCATTTCGCTCCAATGAGCCATTTTTTCTGGATCGACAGGACATTCCCTACGGAATGATTGAGTTGACCGAGCATCTACCCGGTCTTGGTGATATCAATCTCTTCACCAGCAAGTCTCAGGCAGCAGATCATCCGGACCGTACCCGTTCCTTTATTGAAGCCAGTAACAGGGGATGGCGTTATGCCCTTGACCACCCTGAAGAGATTGTGGATTTCATCCTCCAACGCTATAAAACCCACGCCAGTCGAGAGGCTCTGCTGTTTGAGGCCGAGAAAACCCAAGAGTTAATGATGGCAGAGACATATCCTGTTGGTTCAATTGTTGAGGAGCGTATTCAGTCAGTGGTGCAGGCATTTATGGCTGTGACACAAGAGGATGATGTCCTTCAGCTGCAGGGACTGATTTTTGAGCGTGATTGGCAGGGTTCCTTTGTAGATAAAAAAGTAAAAACAGCAATGTCGTTGACTCTGGAAGAGAAGAGATGGGTAGACAACCATCCGCTTATTCGTGCCCGTGTAGCCAATATTCCTCCCTTCCATTGTTGGACTGATGGGCCAAATGGAATTTCGGTTGAAATCCTGAACCGGATCGCTGCAATGGCAAATTTTAAGGTGGAATATCTGCACGGTGATATGAGCTGGCCCGAGGCAGTGGAGAATATCAGAAATCATGAAAAAATTGATCTATTGCTCACTGCCAAACGGACCCCGGAACGGCAAGAGTTTATGGTCTTTAGCGAGGATTATCTGAACCTCCCCTGGGTCATCTTTACTCGTCAGGATGAAAAAAACATCTTTGTTCTGCAAGATCTGTTTGGCAAGACCATTGCCATCGAGGAGGGGTATGTGCTGCAGAATCGTCTTGCCATGGAGTTTCCGCAGATCAAACAGAAGCTGGTTGCCGACGCAGCTGAGGCGCTGGCGGCGGTCAGTGAGAATAAAGCAGATGCCTTTGTCGGCAATTTGACGGTGGCCCAGTACCATATGACCCATTTGGGTCTCAATAATCTTAAAGTTGCTGCATCCGCTAATCTTGGCATTCACAATCAGGCCTTTGCCATGCGTGATGACTGGCCCATACTTGCTTCCATTTTAAATAAGGGACTGAACAGCATCTCCCCGGAAGAGCGCAGCGCCATAACCCGCAACTATTATTCTGTGGAAGTGACTCGGAAGGTTGTTTACTCAAATTTGCTCTGGATAGCCGCAGGTATAGTCCTGCTGGTATGTTGTATCCTCTTCTGGAATCGTCTCCTCTACTCTAAGGTGAGAGAGCGTACTGCGGAATTCAAAAAGGAGCTTGATTTGCGTCGCCTGAGTGAGGCCAAGTATCGTCGCCTGATTGATTCATTGGGAGGTGACTATCTCTTTTTTACCCTCGATTCCAAAGGTATCCTTACCTATCTCAGCCCCTCAACCTACAATATGACGGGTTACCTGCCGGAAGAGGCCATTGGACAGCACTGTGCCGCTTTCCATACAGATGCACCGGTCAGTATACAGGCCCTTGCCAACACCGAGGCGGGGCTACGAGGTGAAACATTACCACCCTTTGAAGCAGAACTGCGACATAAGGACGGCAGCCGGCTAATGGTTGAGGCCAGCGAATCACCCATTTTTGATGAACAGGGACAGGTTATTGCTCTGGAAGGTGTGCTCCACAATATAAGCGAACGAAAGCAGACGGAGGTGGAGCTGCAAAGACACAGGGAACATCTGGAAACACTGGTGGATGAGCGCAGCAGTGAGCTGCGAAAACTTTCCCGTGCGGTGGAACAGAGTCACAGTACGATTGTGATCACTGACTGTAACGGCATCATAGAGTTTGTGAATCCAGCCTTTACCAGCACAACAGGCTACACATTTGAAGAGGCGATTGGTCAGGACCCGAGGGTGTTGAAGTCTGACCACCACGATTCACCCTTTTACAAGGTGATGTGGGATACTCTGACTGCAGGGAATGTCTGGCAGGGTGAAATGCTCAATAAACGCAAGGACGGTTCCTTATTCTGGGAGTTTGCCACTATCTCGCCTGTAAAGGACAGGACAGGGAAAACGACGAACTATGTGGCAGTGAAAGAGGATGTTACCCTGCGCAAAGAAACCGAGCAGCAGTTGATCAAGGCCCAGCAGCACGCTGAGGCAGCCAATCAGGCCAAATCTGATTTTCTTGCCAATATGAGTCATGATATCAGGACACCAATGAATGCTATCATCGGTATGACTCGCCTTGTTCTGGAGACGGCACTGAGCTCTGGACAGCGTAAACAGCTGGAGACTATACAGCTCTCCGCAGACGGCCTTCTTGGTCTGCTCAATGATATACTTGATTTCTCCAAAATTGAGGCGGGGCAACTGCTCATTGAAAAAAATACTTTCAGCCTGACCAGAATGCTGGAACATGTTGTTTCCGTGATGTTGCATAGTGCCCAGAATAAGGGGCTGTCATTCACTGTCGACAGGGAGGCGTCTGACCTGCCTGATCTGGTGAAGGGTGATGAACTCCGTTTACGGCAGGTCCTTCTCAATCTTGTCGGGAACAGCATCAAATTCACCGAAAATGGATCTGTGCTGCTCCGGGTTATTCCTGAAAAAAGAGGGGCTGAGCAGGTTGGACTTCATTTTATGGTAATTGATACAGGA
>JAOZKX010000361.1 GCA_029935135.1 Desulfocapsa sp. | reverse complement strand
AAAAATCCCATTACATGAAAATTGTAACGGGATTTTTTTTGGCTGGAGTTTCAGCCTCTTTTTGATAGAATGATTTAAAGATATCTTGAATAGGAGTGTTTACCGTTTTTTGCAAATTAAAATATTCTCTTTTTGAATACAAAAATAAAAACTATGGAAGATTTTAAGATTCTCTTTGTTGATGATGAAGAGATAAATATCATAAATTTCAGAATGATCTTTCAGGGCAAATATGAGATCATCACCGCACTGTCCGGAGAGGATGGTTTGAAATGTTTTCAGGAAAACGAAAATATAGGTCTGGTTATCTCCGATCAGAGGATGGCCGGAATCAGTGGCACTGAAATGCTGGGTAGGATGTATGAAATAAATCCAGACCCCATTCGTGTTCTTCTCACTGCCCATAATCAAATAGAATATATCCTGGATGCGATTAACCAGGGGCATATTTATCAGTATATCCTCAAGCCCTGGGATACAACAGATCTCAGCCTCTTGATAGAACGTTGCCGCAGCTTGTTTTTATTAAAAAAACAAAATGTCTCCATGGCAGATGAGTTGGCAGAAAAAAACAAAAATCTGGAGATGATGAACAACAGGCTTCGTCTTTCAAATGATGCCTTACAGGTTGATGTTTTACGTCGCCAGAAACTTGAGGCCTCCCTGAAGGAAAGTGAAGAGCGGTTTAGTAAATTCACCCAGGCCTCTCAGGATATGATTATTCTTTTTGATGCCAGTGGAAGGGCAATTTATACAAATCCTGCTGCTGATAAACTGCTGGTCTATAGTGGCGAAGCAGATTTTATGATTTTCCCCTTAACATCATCTCTGCATCCTGACGACCAGCCCATAGTTCGCAAGGAAGTTTTTCAGTTGTTACAAGACTCAACGCCATGTCCTGCCCGGGAGTTAAGGATGATGCTGAAAGACGGGACATATCTTGATGTGGAGATGAGCTTTTTTATCATTGATCTTGAGAATGGCGAGAGACTCCTTGGTTCTATTGTCAGAGATATTGCCAAACGGAAAATAGCAGAAAATCAACTGATCCTTTCAGAAGAACGTCTGCGAAATCTCTCTGCTATGTTGATTACTGCACAGGATGATGAACGCAGGCGTATCGCCATGGAACTCCACGATGAGTTCGGACAATCTCTTGCAGCGTTGAAATTGCAGCTTCGTGCCCTTGAAAATTCTTTTTATAATACTGATGAAATGGGCAAGGATGCAGTTGTTCAGAATCTGCAGGAGTTGAGGCATTTTGTAAATACTCTGATTGAAGGTGTACGCCATCTTTCAAGAGAATTATGGCCTATGGTGGTTGATCATCTTGGGGTTGATGCCGCCTTTGAGCACCTTTTCAGCGGCTTTCTTGATTACAGTAATGTGAAAATTGATGCCCACCTGGAACCTGTGGGTGATTATTTTCCCATAGAAGAGCAGCGCCATATCTATCGTCTTCTTCAAGAATCGTTAAATAATGTGGTGAAACATGCCGATGCCGAATCTATTCAGGTAAGTGCTCGTGTTATTGAAGATGATGTCGTTCTTGGAGTATATGATGATGGCTGTGGTTTTGATGTGGAAAGTGTCACCACGGACACAGATAAAACCTGTGGTATTGGCTTACAGTCCATGGCTGAGAGAGTGAAAATTCTCAATGGGCAGATGGATATGACATCCATCCCGGGGAAGGGGACAAGCATCATCTTTACATTTGCCACCGATCGTGACCATTAATGGCTTCTTTTGTTTTTGAATTATCAGATCTTGACCAAACTTTACAGTTTGGCAAGTTGCTGGGAGAGTTGGCCGAGCCCGGAGATATAATCTGTTTGAATGGTGATCTGGGTGCTGGAAAAACAGCTTTAACCCAGGCGATTGCAAAAGGGTTGCAGGTGCCTGAATCCTGTTATGTCACCAGTCCCAGTTTTGCAATATTACAGGAGTACCCAGGTCGTATTCCGCTCTATCATATGGATTTTTATCGATTGTCTGATTCAACTGAGATTGAAGATCTTGGTTTTGAAGAATTCTTTTATCTTTCCGGTTTAACTGTGATAGAATGGTCGATTATAGGAGGAACTCTTATTCCCGATAGCAGTCTGCAAATTACCCTTACGATTAATGACAATCTGTCCAGAACAGCTGAAATTGATTTTGGTAGAGGAAGTTGGGAAACACGCTTGCATCAGTTTTGTGAAATCTCCTCCCCATTATAAAAATATACAGGTAAACTATGGATGTATTTGTAGCCCGGCAGCCTATTTTTAACAAACACAAAAAGATTTTCGCCTACGAACTGCTGTTTCGCACAGGTATGTCAAATGCGTTTCCCGGTATCGATGGTGAAACAGCAACATCCTCACTGCTCTCTTCCTCTTTCTTTACCGTAGGGATTGAGCAGATTTCCGGTGGAACCAAGGCTTTTATAAACTTTACCCAGGATCTCCTTCTCAGTGGCACACCAACAATGTTTCCGCCTAAGAATATTGTTGTTGAGGTGTTAGAGGATGTAAAACCTGATGAAGATGTCGTTGCCGCCTGTGAGGAACTGGTGGCCAAAGGCTATGATCTTGCCCTTGATGATTTCATTTTTAGTGAAGCATGGCGTCCCCTGGTGAAGATGGCTAAAATCATAAAAATTGATTTTATGCTCACCGATATGGCGGAAATCCAAGAGATCGTAGCCACTGTTAAACCCTACAGTTGCCGTCTATTGGCAGAGAAAATTGAAACCTATGAAGAGTTTCAACAGGCAAAAGATATGGGTTTTGTCTATTTTCAGGGGTATTTTTTTGCAAAACCAGAGGTGTTAAAGAATAAGGATATTCCATCTTCCCAGCTCAGTCTTTTGCAACTGCTTACAGAGATAAACAAGGTTGAATTTGATGTGCCGGCCCTGGAAAAGTTGATTAATCAGGATGTTTCCATTTCTTTTAAATTACTCAAGTATCTTAATTCATCTTATTTCTCACGAGTTAAGCCTATTTCC
>JAOZKX010000360.1:287-3002 GCA_029935135.1 Desulfocapsa sp. | reverse complement strand
ATCCATTCGCAATACGGATATGGAACATCCGTTCACCCTGGAAAAAGTTGACTATTATGATTCTGACGGTAATTTGCTTGAAAGCTATCTGGTCAAACCGGTTATCATTGCTCCTCTCGCATCTACCCGTTATATTGTTCCTGAATCTCATACCCTGGGCGGATCTGGTGCGAAGTTTATTGTCAGCTGGTCGAGTACAAAAGCAGTTACAGAGCCTATTATTGAAGGGATAATGATTGGAACAAAAATGCAGCAGGGGATTTCCTTTGTCACCAGCTCACAAATTCTTTCCGGAAAAAAAGAAGAGTAAGCAATATGGATACAAATACACACAGTTGCGCAGAAAAACTCTTTGGCAGCCCGCTTGAGAAGAGCTTTAAGCAAGCCCTCAACCCGTTTGAAGAGTTTGTCCACGATGAGGCATCGTCTGGTCTGGTTCTTATGGCATGTACCATTATTGCCATGCTTATCGCCAACTCCGGCCTGAACACCATGTATCAGGACATTCTCCATACTCAAGTAACTGTTGGTGGTGGCCCACTCTCACTCAGCCAGTCCCTTCATCACTGGATCAATGATGGCTTAATGGCCCTCTTCTTCTTTACAGTAGGACTGGAGATAAAAAGAGAACTCCTGGTGGGCGAGCTCGCCAATAAGAGGCAGGCAATTCTCCCCATTGCCGCAGCAATTGGCGGTATGCTTGTTCCTGCACTGATCTATGCAGCAATAAATGGCGGAACGGATGCAATCAGCGGTTGGGGTGTCCCCATGGCCACCGATATCGCCTTTGCCATGGGCGTACTGGCACTCCTTGGAAAGCGTATCCCCAAGGCATTGATTGGTTTTCTTCTTGCTTTGGCCATAGTAGACGATCTTGGTGCGGTATTGGTTATTGCTGCTTTTTATACCGAACAGATTAATTTCTCTGCACTTCTTTTTGCCGCTGTAGCCTTTATCCTGCTGATACTGAGCAATCTTGCCGGAATTCGCCATCCGCTCTTTTACGGTATTTTGGGTATACTTCTCTGGTTGGGGTTTTTAAAATCCGGTATCCATGCAACTCTGGCAGGGGTTCTTACGGCACTTACCGTTCCTGCCGGATCGTACTGTCAGGGAGAACTCTTTGCTAAAAGAATGCGCGAACTCACCGATCAGTTCGAGGGGCTGCAGGATAATCATCTTCCAATCATGAAAAATATCGGGCAGCAAAAAGTCCTTCAATCCATGGAAAACTTTGTCCATAAAATGGAAAGCCCACTGCATAGAATGGAGCACAACCTCCATATCTGGGTATCATTTTTAATTATCCCGATCTTCGCCCTGGCCAACGCAGGAATCCCAATAGAAATATCGACCCTGGCTTCCACACTTATAGAACCTGTAACCATAGGTGTTATACTGGGACTTACCTGTGGGAAACTCATTGGGATTTTCTTCTTTTCCTGGCTGGTTATTAAACTTGGCCTCAGCAATCTCCCCAAGGGAGTTACCATGCCTCAGATTGCCAGTGTCTCACTGCTGGCCGGTATCGGCTTTACCATGTCTATCTTTATTGCCGGTCTGGCATTCACCAGTGATGCCCATCTGCTTAATGCCAAAATTGGAATCCTGACGGCATCACTTTCTGCAGGAATTCTCGGCTATTTTGCCTTACGCCTGACAACTAATAAAATTTAACAGAAACACTACCATGACATTTCTATCCCCCCTTCTCGATCTTTTCAAAGGAGGTCCGCAAAATATAAAAAGAAGGCTGTTGCGTGATATTCTTATTATTCTCTTTATCACCATTGGTGGAATTCTCACCATTGTTTTTATCCAGGGAATAAAGACACAACGCGACATATCCACCGCTATTATGTTGGATGCTAACAGGCTGGTAAGCAAACGCTTCCAGACATTTACAGGACCACTGGGCACTATTAGCAATCTTCTTGGTAAATGGGGTGAATCCGGACTGCTCAAACTGGACCAGCCGACGCTTCTTGCCACTCAGTTCCAGGCTCTAATGGAGATCCAACCCAATATCAGCTCAATTTCACTCGCTGACACCAACGGCAATGAAGTTTGCCTGAGCCGCAACAAAGAACAGTGGTACTTAAATCAATACTCCAAAGAAATACACAGCAAAGGACACTGGCTTGAAGGAACAGTAGTAAAGACAAACTCAACTGATATCAGTGCTTATAACCCCATGCAGACATCCTGGTTCCGTGGAGCAATGACCAATCCAGAAAAAGATTCATTTTTCTACACCGAAGCGCATATTCTGCCATCCATAAACGAAACCGGGATCACCAGCTCTATTCGCTGGTCCCCGGAGAAGAACCATGAAACAACTTTTGTTTCCTCTATCTCTTTTACCCTGACAACCCTCCTTTCGTTTATGGAAAAACTTGAAATCACCCCCAACAACAAGATCCTCCTTCTGCAAAAAAATGGCACCCTGCTATCCAACCTGCAATACAACAAAAAACCACCCGGCAATGAGCCGTCAAATACCGACTTCATGGTATCCAAACAACTGATAAGCAGCGTGAGCCAGAAACTCAAAGATTCCTCTCCGGAAACAAATCAGGTCAGTGCAATAAAAGAGAACAAACAGACATGGTGGATTGGTCTTTCTCCCCTGCATCATGCCAGCAATGATGTCTGGGTAGCCATCCTTATCCCTGAGAATGACCTCTTCACCGATCTGCACAATCAATGGCTGCG
>JAOZKX010000360.1:0-277 GCA_029935135.1 Desulfocapsa sp. | reverse complement strand
TCTTTGCCCTTCTCACAGGCGCCATCCTTCTTGCTGCTACCCTTATGACCATTGTCCTTGTCAGACGCTACTCCCATCAACTAAAAGACCTGCCCCAACAGCAAATAAACAGCCAACATTATGAAAATGAAGTCCTCTCACTCATACGGGCTGGAGAATCCACCACTCTCGAATTCAAATCCACCATGCGCACCAATCTCAAATCTGGAAAAACAGGAAAGGAGATTGAACTCGCCTGGTTAAAAACCGTGGTTGGATTTATGAACAGTGATGGAGA
>JAOZKX010000359.1 GCA_029935135.1 Desulfocapsa sp. | reverse complement strand
CACTTCTATGGACTATGGCGAATTCAGTGAGGCCGACAGCGGCTATCGAGCAACAGACCTGTCAACCCTGGCCCCCCAGAATATCCAGGCCAGTAACGATGAGTTTCGTGATAAAGTAACCATTTCCTGGGATGCTCTCCAGGGAGCTGCATCCTACAAAATCTTCAAGTCAGAGACAGCTGCAGTAGAGGAAGCTATGGAATTAGTCACTGTTGAGAGTGCAACCACGACTTACGACGACCTCGCAGTTGAGCCAAAGACTGCTTACTACTACTGGGTTAAGGCCTATAATCCGGCCAGTGAAAGTAACTTCAGTTCTGCTGCCGAAGGTTCTCTATACAGTTGCAGCTGGTTTACAACGAAGACTCCCAACGGTGCGGCTACATTCTGTCTATAAAGTTATAAAGGGACCATGAGCAGCAATATCTGCAACTCTCAGATATTGCTGCTCTCTCTGCTCAAAGCATCTTCCGCAAGTATCTATTTCACTCTTCTCTTTTAAAGATTGCAGATATCAGCCATTTCTGATATCGTTCATATTTTATTATCATGCAAAAGTATTCCTGATTACCATCAAAACTCAGGTAACTGCTAAATTGAAATGTAGGAGCTCGCCCCTTGCGATCTTCCAGGTTTGGCAACATGTTTATTCGCTCGCAGGGGCGAACTCCTACAGCACTATGCAACAAAGCTGAGCTGAGTGGTAATCAAGAAAGTATTTGTCGAGTGTTGACTGACCTGAAAGGACAGACAGTCACTTCTTTTTTCAATTTGCTTTTTTCGAATCGAATTACCGAAACAAGGGGTTTAGGTTTTAAAACACCTGAAGCCTTTTTATTTATACCATCATGAGACCTATGAAAAATATATCACTGCTTATTGTCACTCTTTTTTTATTCACCGGTTGCGCTGCAAACAAGATTCTTTCCAGCTACAGTAATCCAGAGACTCAGAGCTACACATTGGAGAGTGTTCTTATTATCGGTGTTGCAGCCCATGAAACAAAACGCCATATATATGAAAACACATTTGCAGAGAGCCTTACTAAAAAAGGTGTAAAATCAGTTCCGAGCTACACCGTCAGTCAGCAACCCATTCAACCCACCAGAGAATCTTTAGTGAAGGTTATTTCAAGATCAGCTGCAAAAACAGTTCTGGTCACCCACCTTGTCGGTAAGGATGAAAAACTTATCTACACACCAGGAACTACCTATATACACAACGGAAACACCTACGGTAGCGGACTTTATGGATATTATCCATTTGTCTTCAATACAATTCATTCACCTGGAAGCTACAAAGATACGACAAAAGTTATTCTAGAGACCAGTCTGTACGATGTGGCGACAGAAAGACTGATCTGGACAGCACGAACGGAATCCATCGATCCGGTAATGACAAAAAAATACTACCAAATGCTGATCGATCTTTTCCTTGACGACCTGCAAGAAACCAATCTCCTCAAATAAAAGCCGCTTCCATGACATTTCATTGTAGAAATTACGATATAGTCGAAGACAAATGCAAACGACTGCACGGAGAATGTGTTCCCGGAAGAAGAGGGTGCGTGGTTGAAGGCCGGGTCGCACTCAGTGAAGAACTGGAAGAAAAGATCAAGGCGTTAGACCAGGATGTTACCCAGGAACTTTTGGATTCCCTGAAAAAAGCTGACCTGGAACGCTCCAAAACCACCAGAACATTATAAGGAAGGTATCGTTTTCGTTAGGTAAGCCCGCCATTCCCCCCTGCATTGCAATAATTTTTCCACCTTATCACACCTCATTTCGTTGGATAATTTATTAAATCCAAAACGGTAACTTACTCTTCTCCATATTTGTTACTAGCTGAACTAGTGACCTTCCCAGTCATTTTAGTTATTACTGATGGATTTGACTTATACATTTATTCGTTATACAATAATGTATGATTTTTAAGTGAATATTGAGTATGAGTCACTTACTTCAAGAGATAAAGCTTAACCTATGGTGAGATAGGGACAGAAAGCTGTGGGTCTTCAAAAGATAACCGAGCTGCCTTATGCATATAGATGGATGGACTTTTTTCATTTCTCTCTATTTGTCATCACAGTAAAAATTACAGGAGGATGTTGACTATGTTTTACGACCTCGGTCTTACAATCTATCTCTGGCTGATTCCTGTTATTTCCCTCTTACTTCTGCCACTCGTCCTGCCCATTGACAAATTGTCCCGCAACATAGCCCACCTGTTTAAGCAAAAACCGGCAAAAATGACTGCTGACAAAAGAGTTCATCCGCGCATTACTTTTCATGAAGACACCATTGCCAGAATTGCCATTGGAGATACAATCTGTACAGGACTGGTTGGCAATATGTCCAAATTTGGCATCAGCTTGAAAAACCTCCCCGAAGTGTTTTCTGAAGAAATTGATAAGCTGACAGTGGTAATCAGGAAATATGGAGTTGACCACAATCTGACAATCGTGCCAAAATGGAAGGCATATACAGAGACAGGTCATCAGTTGGGGGCTGAAATAGCATTTGCCACATCAGGGTGGGAGGATTTTCTTGTACAAACGGAAAAAATCAATCGAGCATAGTTGTGTTTCACACAGCTTATGGACTCCTGATGCGAATGATCCAGGTTAATTTTGCCTCAAGCCGCCCTCAATACTTTCTAGAATAGCCGGCATAAATGCAGGCCAGGGAAAACTCCCCTCTGCAGCAATCTCAGGCATAAACAACGAAGGGGTATTCTCAGCAAAATATTCGTGACTATCGGCATTTTCTATGGCCAGACTTGGGGATGAATCGGCCAGTGTCTGACAGGCAGGTTGCCCATACGCATTATCATCAGTATCTGCAACAATAATAAAATGAGAAGTTTCGTGAACAATGACCCCTGCCTGGGAGTCTGTGCCCGTCAATGAAGCTCTCCAGAACGCCCCGCACAAGTTGATATTATACGGCTGATTGGGATATACCCAGGCATACACATCATCCATATCACAGCCGCAATCAAATGA
>JAOZKX010000049.1:6806-9849 GCA_029935135.1 Desulfocapsa sp. | reverse complement strand
AGATGGTCATATTCCAGCCTGCCGTGTTCCTGCAGTATACTTCCCAGTGGAAATTGCTCTAAAGCCTTTCTTGAGCGGTCATCCAGGCCGGTACCATAAATATCAAGAACTATCTGCTCTTGTAAATCAGGTTGCTCTGTTAGAAGAAGGTGTAACGCTTCTATGACCTTACTGAGATTACGGGTGGATGCGGCCAGTGAGCCAAAATGGCCCAGATGAATTTTGTCTCTTCGTTTGTATCTGATTCCTGGTGTCGCTGGAGGATCTGCGCCCGGGCGAAGAACAATCTTCTTTCCCTGAATCGGATGCCTGTGATCTGCACTTGCCAGCGCTTGCTGGGTGAAATATATCACCGCAGCAGCATGTTGGCAGATTTTTTTTTCCAGCCAGTTGTGAAACAGATAGCGCTGGTGCCATTTGCGTTTTTCTGTGTCATAAATCAGAGGGTCATGGATCTCTGCAATCCATGGAATACCTGATAAACGGTGCAGCAGATATCCAGCAAAATGTGTACTCGATGGGCCTGCAGTGGAGTAGATAACTGCCGGACGGTGTTGCAGGAGAGATATAGAACCGCGAAGGGCAGCACCGATTCCCCAGGACCAGTGGGTATCCAGGTGAATGAAGATTCGTTCCAGCAGATAAAAGGGGAAGATAGTCAAGGTGACGAGAGCTTTTAAGAGCTCCTTCAGCCATTTTTTCATGCCGCTTTTTTTCAGCAGGAAGCGTAACTCGTACTGAAGACCTGAAGGCATACAGGAGAGAACCTGCAGGTGAGGGAAGCGTTTGTCCCTGTATCCGGTTATACCACTGATGACCGTTGGCAGTATGTTCTTATTCAGGAGAAGAGGGATTCTGTCGGTGATGGTCAGACTTGCCGCTTTACCATCAACATTAAAAATGTAGGCAAGAATTAACCATTTTTCAGGTGTGGCTTTTTTAGAATCCATTGGCATGACTGTTATTTTTTTCCAGAAGGTTCTAAAGCTTAACAGTTGTGGGCGGTGAGCAGGGATTCTATGTCATCATCGCAGAGAAGAAGCACATTACGCTGAACTTTTTCGGCTTCCCAGTTCCACCAGGCAAGTTTTTGCAGGCGGGCGATGGTTTCATCATTAAAGCGCATTCTAATGACCTTGGCGGGGTTCCCACCCATGATACTGTATGGTTGAACATCGCGACAGATCAGGGCTCCAGCACCAATTACTGCACCATTCCCAATGCTACAGCCGGAAAGAATGGTTGCACCAAATCCGAGCCAGACATCGTTGCCGATGGTGATATCTCCCTTGGATCCTGTCATCCCTGTTATGGAGGCAGTTTCCGGAAATGGTTCGGGGACCTCTGTAAAGGGAAATGTGGTTGCCAGATCGGTACGGTGTTCTCCGCCAAGAAGTATGGAGACATTGGCTCCAAATGAGCAGTATTTACCTACAGTAAATTTGGTTTTTTGATCAAAGTTCATGATGTCGGGTGTCCCGTAGGTGAATTCACCTATGGAAAATTGCTCACCCTTGATCTGGTCCCTGGTATAAAAAAGTCTTTTTCTAAAGAGTCTCATGATTGATTTGGGTGTGCAAAATCCTTGTATAAGAAAGAGGCAAATAGAGAGAAAAGAAAGCCGGTTGCCGAAACTTGCAGATATGATTCAGCAAGCATGATCACGAGGAAAAATATTGGAAAGGCCTGTCGCAGAGGTGTGAGGCGGTCCTTCTTTTTAAAGGCCAGTGCCAGTTGAGTGATAAAGATAGCAAGGAGGGTGAAAAACCCCAGCAAACCGAATTGCGAGAGCACTAGTAGATACTGGTTGTGTGGATTGTCGGTATTTGGCATAAGTGGTGAATGCACCATGTTTATTTTTTTATATTCTGCGGGGAAATCCCCGGTTCCTGCACCTGTCAGCCAGTTTTTTTCTATAATTTGAAAGGTGTTCTGATAAAACCAGACTCGACAGCCCATGGATGTGATTTGCTGGGAGTGTACATTTTGTATTTCTGTAACGGCAGTTTGGATTCGGTATTTAAAAGTGGGGCAGGAGTGATAAATGGTGATACCCAGAAGGGGTAGCAGGATGAGTCCTGTCAGGAGCATCTTTTTTGATTGATAATAAAAAAGCTGGAAAACAGCAGTAATAAGCAAAACAAAGAATGCAACCTGTCCGGTTCTGCCAACAGTTACAAACATATTGATGGAGAGAAAAAAGAGGAGAAATATCTTGAGGGATTTTATGGAAAAGCGATTGGCTTGAAAAAGAAGATCCTGCAGTATGATGTAAATTGCCAGGGCCAGCATGGGATTGTAAATGACATGTGTTGTGCCAAGGGTGGTGAAAAGAGAGCCAGGCAGAGTGATAAAGCCAAGCCACACCAGATACGCCTTACTGGCCTTGATAACTATGGCGGCAATAAAGGCTGCCATATAGAAATTGATATGTTCTTTTTTGAGAAGGCTGAAAAAAAGAGGGAAGAGCAGGAGCTTCCATTGCTTTTTAACCATGCTTATCCCCCATTCCAGATCTTCTGTCCACAGGAGTCCAATGATATGTAATGCCAGATAGAGAAGAACTGCGATGGCTGCAGGATTGTGGAAGATCTCGCTTAGTTGCTTCTTTTTATCCCAATGTGCCAGCCAGATAAGGATGAGAAGAATGCCAAGGATGGAGCTCGCTGAAGTTGAAAGGGGAATACTCAAGGCAAAAAGTATAAGGACGGGGGAACTGATATCCTGAGCTTTTTGGGAAAGAAAATTCATTGTGGAGTATGAAAGTCCTAGTTTTTATATTGCATATTATAGAGAGTCTCATACTCACCTTCCAGGGCGAGTAATGCTGTATGGGTTCCTTCCTCTACAATTCCCCCGTCTTTGACCACAATAATGCGATCGGCATTTTTGATCGTGGAAAGACGGTGGGCAATAACAAAGGTTGTCCTGTCTTTCATCAGATTTTCCAGTGCTATCTGTACTTCTCGTTCGGACTCTGTGTCCAGAGCTGATGTTGCCTCATCAAGCACAAGAATTGGTGCATTTTTTAAGATTGCCCGGG
>JAOZKX010000049.1:0-6796 GCA_029935135.1 Desulfocapsa sp. | reverse complement strand
GCAATGGAAAGTCTTTGCCTTTCTCCGCCGGAGAGTCGTATTCCTGCTTCACCGATAACAGTATCAAACCCTTCGGATAAATTTTCTATAAAACCGAGGGCATGAGCTGCATCTGCGGCATTTCTGATTTCCTGGTCACTTTTATCTGGGTCACCATAGGCAATATTATTTCGCACGCTGTCATTAAAGAGTATGGTCTGCTGAGTGACGATGGCTATCTGTTTACGAAGGGATTGCAGAGTGATATCGCGAATGTCATGGCCATCAATACGGAGACTGCCCTTTGTGATATCAAAAAAGCGGGGAATGAGATTGGCAAGGGTTGATTTACCCGATCCGCTTGGCCCGACGATGGCAAGAATCTCTCCGGCCGGTACAGTGAGGTTGATATTATTCAGGACATCTGCTGTACCATCATAGCTGAATTGTATATTGTCCAAAGTTATATGATCATGGAAAGGTGGCAGTTCCAGCGCGTCTTCTTTATTGGTGATACTTGGCGGTTGGTCCAGGAGTGTGAAAACCCTGACTGCGGCAGCAAGACCCTGCTGTACGGTGGAGTTAATTTTACTCACGGCCTTAATGGGTTCATAGATCATGACAAGGGCAGTGAGGAACGAAAAGAATGTGCCGGGAGTAGAGGTTCCGGCGATAACTTCTTTGCCTCCAAACCAGACAATAAGTGCCATCCCTATCCCCCCGATTACTTCCATCAGTGGGTGTTGAATACGCCTGTATCGGGCATCTTCCATGATCACATAGAAAAGTTTAAGAACCTGGGCCGAGAATCGTTTGCTCTCATACTGTTCCATGGCAAAGGCCTTTACCACCGGAGCACCAGTGATGGATTCATGTATGATATTTGACACTTCTGCTGTCTCTTCCTGCATGGTTGTACTGATTCTGCGAAAGGCCCTGCCGAATTTAACAATGGGAACGGCAGCCGCTGGCAGAAAAATCAGGGAGAGAAGGGCGAGTTTCCAGTTCATGGTAAAAATAACGATCAGGAGAAAAATAACCTGGAAGAAATCCCGTAACAGTCCAACTACTACGGTGGAGATAGCACCCTGCATGAGGTTGATATCCATCACAACACGGGAGATCAGTTCTCCTGTAGGGGTCTTATGGAAAAAAGAAAGGGACTGGTTGTGGATATGCTCAAATACTTTGACGCGCATATCACGAATAACAGTTTGTCCAATTTTTTCAAGAAGATAAAAATTCAGGCCATAAAAGAAGCCCTTGACAAGGAACAGGCCAACAAGGGCAAAGGGGAGTACAGAGAGGTAAAAAGTATTTTTTTCAAAGAATATCTTATCAAGCAGGGGTTTGACCATATAGGCCTGCCCGCCACTCAATCCGGCGACGATAAGGGCCGCTGCCATCGCTATAAAAAATTGGACTTTATAGGGACGAATAAGCCGGTACAGGCGGCTGAGAACTATTTTATTTGACATAAGCAGTAAATGATGGTGTTCAAGAAAGTATGATTCTCTTTCTTTTTATCTGTTTATATGAGATTTAGAGAACAGCACAATACCATCAATTCAACCAATAAATAAAGATTTTTTATCCCTGGTGAAGAGAAGTAAAGCAGCAGGCAGATGGGTCATTTTGGGTGATGTCTAAAGCAGTGCTTCTATTTTTTTCAGATCAGCCGGATCATCCACACTGGGAGAATCAAATTCTGTCACAGTTACCTGGATCTTGTGTCCAGATTCAATAACCCGTAACTGTTCAAGTTTTTCCATTTCTTCCAGTATTGAATGGGGTAGTTTAGTGAATTGCTGCAGGAATGCATTGGAGTAGGCGTATATTCCTATGTGCTTAAAATACTGAATGTTTTCGTTGTCGTCCCGATTAAAGGGGATTTTTGCCCTTGAAAAGTAGATTGCCGTTCCGTTGCCGTCAAAGACTACCTTCACCGTATTGGGATCGTTACTGTCCACTTCATTGCTGATAGGTGTGGCCAGAGTAGCCATCTCAAGATCCGGGTTTTCCCAAAAAGGCTGTACCAGATCGTCCAGGCATTCGGGTTGTAAAACAGGTTGGTCACCCTGGATATTGACTATTATATTATTGTCGGCAAGTCCCAGTGTCTTTGCTGCTTCAGCCACTCGGTCTGTCCCTGAATTGCACTTGTCGGAAGTCATAATAACATTGCCGCCCATATCAGTAATTGAGGAGTAGATGGCATCACTATCTGTGGCAACATAGACAGATTGAATCCGACTGCTTTTTTTTGCCTGTTCATATACCCGCTGAATCATGGTTTTCCCCTGGATATTGACCAGTGACTTACCGGGAAACCTCTTTGACTCGTAGCGGGATGGGATAATTGCTGTAACTTTCATATATTTTTATTTGCAAGGAGTTTGTTTATCTGAATATCGTATTTCCAGTGGATAACTCAACTGTTTTTTGCTGACCGTTCCTATTTTGTTGCACCTGGCCAATCAGTGTTCAGTCATGCGGGTAGCAACTGAATTTTACAACAAATCTACAATATATTGGCATGTTTTTCTACTGCCACCTTGTTTTAAACGAATATAGTTGTCAGCTTTTTTCTGGAGAGCCTTTTTGTCAGGTGGGTTTTTCAGTAACTGCACCAGTAAGTCGAGGACTTCTTCTTTATTTTCCCCTTTTTTGAGTAATCCATCGCTCAGCACCTCTTCACCTGTCCAGAGAAAATTGGAGATCGAAGGGCCTGTGACCGGAATAACACCATTCATAAATGCTTCGATAAAGTTTTGTCCTCCAAGGTTTGCCAGACTTCCACCGACAAAAGCTGCATCAGCTTTTTGGTAGGCAGTGGTGAGTTGTCCAAAAAGATCCCAGATGATTACAGGAGAAGAGTCCAGGCTTGCCTCGGAGGTTTTCAGGGTATGGTTGATGCCTGATTCTGTCAGCAGCTTTTGCCATTGTTCAACCCGGTGCAGGTGACGGGGAAACAGGTTGATCTGCAGATCTGGAAATGTTTGTAATATCCTTTGGATAAGAAAAAGGACATCTGCTTCCTCTTCTTTTCTGATGGAGGCAAGAACAAGGGATTGTCTCTCTCCTTCTGCTGACTGGGCGATGGTGCAATGATGTATCAGGTCAAATTTAATGTTTGGCACCAGGTATGTTTTCTCCTGCCGAAAAAGTCTCTCCAGGTGAAATTTGTTTTCGTTGCAGGTGGCAAGGATCGTATCCGGCTGCAGTGTTCGAAAGAAAAACCCTGCTTTTGTATAGCCTTTGAAACTTTTTCTGGTCATTCTGCCGTTGACAATAATGATTTTTTTCTTCTGTCTCTTTATCTCTGCCATCAGGGCAGGCCAGATTTCCAGTTCGATAAGAACTAACAGTTTCGGGTCAGCGATCTGCACAGCTTTTCGGACAAGTGAGGGACTGTCAAAAACCATATAGGCGATCTGCACATTCTGCTGCAGGCTGTGCATCTCTTTTACCAGGATCTCATGGCCCTGGGATGTATTGGTGGTAATGAGAATGTCGAGTTTCTGTTCTTTGGGGAAATTGTTTACAATCTGTCTGGCAATATAGGCTTCACCAACGGATGCTGCGTGAATCCATAAGTCGACCTTGGAGAAGCTGATTTTTTTTAGTGTTCGCTCATCGCCACCTTCTTTTAAGCGTGGTGAACAAAGAAGCAGAGGGGTGAGCAGAAGCCAGAGAAACTGGTAGCCAATAAAAAGCAGCCGGATGGGAAGCGATTGGTTCATCTGCGCCTTACACCATATAACTTTTTATTTTGGCAAGGAGTGACGGATAACTGATTTCCAGCATTCTTGCTGCCATACTCTTATTGCCATTACTGGCAGCCAGTGCTTTTTTGATAAGTTTTGTTTCTACGATTACTTTTGCCTGTTTTAGAGAAAATGTTCCCAGCATTTCATTGAGTTGTTCGTCAGAGCTGCTTTTCGCATGGGGTTCTTCCAGGTCCACCGGCAGAATCTGGTTTGTTTCGGCAACAATAGCAGCGCGTTCAAGGCAGTTTTTCAGCTCGCGTATATTCCCGTTCCAGTCACGAGTGAGAAGAGTGGACATGGCATCCGTTGATATTGATTCGATCCTCAACCCCATTGTCTCGTTGAGGATGGAGAGAAAGTGTGTGCAGAGATGGGGGATGTCTTCTTTTCGTTCGCGAAGTGGTGGCAGTTGCAGGGTGAGTACATTTAAGCGGTAATAAAGATCTTCGCGAAATCTGCCCTCTTCGACCTCTTTTTCCAGGTTTCTGGCCGTTGCTGTAATAACACGGACATTTGTTTTTTTGCTTTTAACGCTGCCCACGGGGCGGATTTCCTTCTCCTGGAGAACACGCAAAAGTTTTACCTGCAGCCCCAGGGGCAGTTCACCAATTTCATCAAGAAAAAGAGTGCCCCCATCGGCCTCTTCAAAAAGCCCCTTTCGGTCATGGTCGGCACCGGTGAAGGCCCCTTTCATGTAGCCGAAGAATTCACTCTCCAGCAGGTTTTCGGGGATACTGGCACAGTTAATAGCGATAAAGGGTTTGTCTTTGCGGTTGGAATTCTGGTGAATACCATTGGCAATGAGCTCCTTTCCTGTACCTGATTCTCCGGTGATAAGCACGGTGGTGTCGTACTTGGCAACTTTTTCCGTGAGGCGTAAAAGGGAGCGCATTTTCTTTGAATGGGCAATGATATCTTGAAAAGAGTTTGTGCCCTGCAGTTCTTTGACTTGTGCCTTGAGCTGGTCATTTTCATTGCGTAACTGGATATGCTGGTATGCTTTTTCGAGTACCAGAAGGATTTCCGCTGTTTTAAACGGTTTGGTGATAAAGTCATAGGCGCCGGCTTTCATCGCTTCCACAGCATCATCGATGGTTGCATAGGCAGACATCATGATAACAACAGGTTTTTCCTCTTGCTCATTCAGTGCACTGATAAATGTCAGGCCATCCATTTTAGGCATCTTCAGGTCGCAGAGTATAAAAGGAAAAGGGGCTTTGCTCTGGATGGCCAGTGCCTGTTTACCATTCTCTGCCAGGGTAACCTGATATCCAGCCTTGGAGGTTACCACAGAAAGCATATGCCGCATGTTTTCTTCATCATCAATGATGAGAAGTCGTTTTTTATCCGTCATGACTGTTTTCTTTATTTGTATAAGGTTTTTGTGCGGACAGTGGAAGTATAACACTGACCGTTGTTCCGACACCTGCTGTGGATGCAATGGACAGGTGACCACCTGACTTGTTGATCAGGTTATGCGCCACTGACAGTCCAAGACCTGTTCCCTTGCCCACTTCTTTAGTGGTGAAGAACGGATCAAATATTGCGTCCATATTTTCTTCAGCAATCCCCACGCCATCGTCCTGAAGCGTAATGGTAATGGAAGGGATATGGGTATTCGGAGCACTGTTTTCAGTTCTCAGCTCTATAGTACCATGCTCTTGCTCAGTTTGCTCTTCTATCGCATCAATTGCGTTCAGAATGCAGTTTAAAAGAACCTGCCGCAGGCCGTCACTATCAATCATAACCTCTGCCTGTAGGGCATGGAATGCTGTCTGGTAGCTGATCTCCGATATGTTTTTTCGAATACGGACTGTTTCGACAAGGTCCAGGAGAAGATCATGGATATTTACTGTACTTACAGCTGATTTGATGGGAGTTCTTGAGAAATCCAAGAGGTTACGGATCAGATTGTTAATCCGGGTGAGTTCCTGCAGTGCCCGTTCACTGAATGTTTTTCTGTCCTCATCACTGAGTGAAGTATCGGCAAGAAGATCCACATAGCCTTGAATAATACCTAGTGGATTGCCAATCTCATGGGCAAGTCCGGCCGAAAGCCTGCCCACAGATGCAAGCTTTTCTGTGCGTATCATCTCTTCCCTGTTTTGCTGCAATTCTTCATTGGCCAGTTTTAAAGATTCAACAGTTGAACGGAGTTCCTGCTTATCCCCATCAATTCTTGCAACGAGGCGATTGAGGCTAAGAGATAGCTGGGTGAATTCTCCCCATCGTTCCCCGGGGAAAAAACTGGAGTCACCCTGGTCCGTGCGTGAATCTGCAAGGAGAGCAAGCCTCTGGATGGGACGAACCACTAGATGAACGAGCCGGGTAAAGCCTATGGTAACAAAGATCAGAAGATTTATGACCAGGTAGGCAAGGAATATCTTCTGGATTTTGTGGATTGCGGCAGAGTTTTTCTGTAATGAACTGATAAGGCCGACGGAGCCGGACTTTTGGGATGTCTCCTTGCTCTGCTGGAGTGGTTGGGCTGTCAGGAGGAACTTTTTTGTAAAGAAAAACCCATTCCATGCCATTCCTGAGTAGTGGCTCTGTCTGTTGTTATAAATAATGGAGTTTTCCATAAGTGAAGAAAGAGAGTGCTCAACCGGACAGTCACCATATGTCTGGGTGGGGGCACTCCTGTTGATCTGATACTGGAGACAGAGAATATTGCTATCATCGATAAATCTGCGGACTGCCGGTGGAAGAGTGGGAGAGCTAATGCTGTCGGCTTCAGTGAGGGAGATGGCTGCAATTTGTAACAACTTATGACTGTTCTTTGTCTCCTGGTCAATCATATGGCGCTGCCATAGAGTTAACAGGACCATGCCAAACAGTAACATGCTGAGAGAGAGAAGGACTGAGAGGGTAAGTCCCAACTGAACTTTAAGGGTATGCATAGAGCACCATGTTATCAGATTGTTCACTGAAAAGGAAGGAAACCATGTATATGGAGTAGATTGATGGCAAAATAAAAGTGGTGTTCCCTGGGTGGAAAAAATGGGCTATGATCTGTGCAGGAGAAGAAACTGGCGAATTATTTGTAC
>JAOZKX010000358.1 GCA_029935135.1 Desulfocapsa sp. | reverse complement strand
CCGTCACAGTATTCTGATCTTGGAGATCTCGTTGCTATTGATGGATCTCTTATTGACTCGGTCCTTTCAATGCACTGGGCAGAATATCGCACCAATTCCCGAAAAGCAAAACTCCATCTTGGCTTTGATCTCAACCATGGGGTTCCACATAAGCTGTTCCTGACAGAAGGGAATGGAGCGGAAAGACCTTTTGTCAGTAAGATTATCGATCCCGGTCAGACAGGAGTGCTGGATAGAGGCTATCAAGCACATCACCTGTTTGACCAGTGGCAGCAGCAAGGCTGTCATTTTGTTTGTCGCATAAAAGAAAATACAAAGAGAACGATCCTTGAAGAACTTCCCTTACAGGAAAGCTCCCATGTATTCTTTGATGCTAAAGTTTTACTGGGTAGTTCACATATTAACCAAACCAAAGAATCTTTGCGTCTTGTCGGCTATGTTGTAGAAGGCAAGGAGTATTGGGTTGCCACAGATCGCTTTGATTTATCAGCGGAACAGATAGCATTGATCTACAAACTCCGCTGGGATATTGAAAGTTTCTTTGCATGGTGGAAGCGTCACCTCAAAGTTTATCATCTATTTGCCAGAAGCGAAAATGGCATGATGGTTCAAATACTATCTGGGCTAATTACTTATCTTCTTTTGGCTATTTATTGCCATGAAGAACATAATGAGCATGTATCTATTCGCCGTGTACGGCAGCTACGAATTCAGATTCGTAATGAAGCCATGCAGCAGGCTGCGGAGCAAGCAGTTGCAATGCAGAAACAAAAGCGAAGAGGCAAGCCCAAACACCGAAAACGGTTAAAAAAGACACATGCAACTTTCTAACCGGACACTACTGAATTGAACTATCATAAATAATCGAACCTAAGAAAAAGTTAATCTGAATCTAAACTTTTTACGCTTCGTCTTTTTTACAGCGTACTTTTTTGTAACCTGTTACATGAGCCCCGACAAAGCCGGGGCTTCATGTTACCTTTCACAGAGGCACCTCCATTATGCCCCAAGACTGCGCGTCACCATCTCGTACACCCCACCGGACAACCCTTTCCTGGCAGCAATACGCTGCAGCTGTTCTTTCATCATCTGCTGTCGCGACTGGTCATATCGACGCCAGGTTGCAAATGGGCTGGTTAGGCGTGAGGCAATCTGGGGATTTGTTGCATCAAGGGCAATAATCTGATCAGCAAGGAACTGGTACCCTTTGCCGCTTTTCTCATGAAAACAGAGATGATTGGAACCAAAGGCCCCGATAAGGGAGCGAACTTTATTGGGGTTTGCCATGGAAAATGCAGGATGCTGCATCAGCGATTGTACTGAACCCAAGGTATCTGGCAGACTTGCTGTTGCCTGCAGGATCAGCCACTTATCCACCACCAGGCTGTCAGCCTGCCATTTTTCATAAAAACTGTGCAGGAATTGTTCACGCTCCGGAATGTCACAGCCGGAAACTGCTACCAGAACGGCCATAACATCGGTCATATTACTGCTCTGCTCATATTGATTGAAAGCAATCTCAATATCAACCCGTTCTGGATTTTCACATGCCAGAAGGTAAGCAAGACAACAGTTTTTCAGTTTTCTCCTGGCCATGGCCGCAGGTGTTATCTGATAAGAGCCCTCTTCCTGATTCTCTTGATATACTGCCCTCAGCTCATCTTTTAAGACAATGCTTACCTGTTCCCGCACATATTGACGGGCCTGATGGATTGCATCTGGATCCACCACACTCACCTGCAGGGCAAGATATGTTTCTTCGGGCAGGGTAAGAGCCATGGCCAGTAATGATTTATCACTTATACTATCATTTAAAAGATGTTGAATACCTTCAAGATATAAAGAATCAAGTTGGAGTTCTTCTCCATTTTGTAACGATTCCACGATCTGCAGCAGAATAGTTTCACTAAAATGAAAAGCTGCATCCCAGCGGTTGAAGGCATCGTTGTCATGTCTGATAAGAAAAGCCAACTGCTCACGGCTCTGCCATGCTTTGATCTTTACCGGGGCGGAAAAACCTCGCAGGAGTGAGAGAACAGGTTTTTCAGGAAGATTCTGGAATTCAAACTGTTCTTCGACCTCTTTGAACTGCAGTAGCTTCCTCCCCCCTTCTATCTCAATACCATTTGCATCAAGCAGACCCACAGCAACCGGGATATGGAAAGGCTTTTTTGTATTTTGTCCAGGAGTAACAGGACAGCTTTGGGAAAGAGTAATCCGATAGTTTTTCAGCTCTTCATCCCAGTCTTCCTTTACCTCAAGGGAAGGTGTCCCTGCCTGTGAGTACCAGAGACTGAACTGATCAAGATCAATACCTGAGGCATCTGCCATTGCCGCGACAAAATCATCGCAGGTAACGGCCTGGCCATCATATCTGGCAAAGTAGAGATCAATACCTTTTCTGAAGTTTTCTGCGCCAAGGAGCGTATGCATCATGCGGATAACTTCGGCTCCCTTATTATAGATGGTTACCGTGTAAAAGTTATTAATTTCCACATAGGAATCAGGCCGTACCGGGTGGGCCATAGGCCCTGCATCCTCACGAAATTGAAAATTTCTTAAGATACGCACATCATCTATCCGTTGAATGGGCCGTGAATTCATATCTGCAGAAAACTCCTGATCACGAAATACCGTCAGCCCTTCCTTTAAGCTCAACTGGAACCAGTCACGACAGGTAACCCGGTTTCCTGTCCAGTTATGAAAATATTCATGGCCTATTACCCCTTCTATGCCCAGATAATCCTGGTCCGTGGCCGTCTCCGGACTGGCCAAGACATATTTAGAGTTAAAAACATTCAGCCCTTTATTCTCCATGGCCCCCATATTAAAATCATCTACGGCCACAATCAGATAGAGATCAAGATCATACTCAAGCCCGAATATCTCCTCATCCCACTGCATACTCTTCTGCAGAGATGCCATGGCATGTGCACATTTATGGCGATTTCTGGCCTCAACATAAATCCGCAGCTCGATCTCCCGGCCGGATCTGGTAATAAAGGTATCTGTTATGG